>JBKPBB010000444.1:0-7601 GCA_046744245.1 Thermodesulfobacteriota bacterium | reverse complement strand
GATCGGATGGCGCTCGTCGGGATCGAGCTGCCCGATCTGCTCCGGCGTCATCCCCGGCCGCCAGCACGCCTGGCGGTTGATGCCGCTTCGCCGAAGCGAGCGCGCCCGGCGCCCGTTCAGGAGCGTCGTCTCGAGGCCCTGCGCGTCGATCTCGTGCCAGAAGGCGCTGCGCGCGACGACGCGGTAGTCGCGATCGAGGTACTTCTCCCAGATGTCGGTCGGCTCGTAGACGTGGCTGTCTACGTCGACGACGGTCATCAGTAGGGCCGGAGCGCCTGCATCAAGAGGCGCGGGTCGAGCTTCGCGAGATCGAACTTCGTGATGCCGTGCGCGCGCGGGTCGGCTTCGGCCTCCGCCCAGCGCTCGAGCTCCTCGCCCTGGGGGAACCAGGCCGGCCGCTCGAGCGGCGGCGGCTCCTCGGTGACGCAGAGCTTCGCCTCGATGCCGTACATGCGCCGCGCGTTGGCGCCGAGGAGCTTCGCCTGCACCGCGTCGGGCACGCCGGCCTGGCGCATCTCGCGGATCGCGCTCCACGAGTCGGCGCCGTCGTGGTGGTAGGCGTCGGAGGACCACACGCCGACGTTCTCGAAGCGGTCCCACTGCCGGAAGGTCGGCGTCTCGTCCGACTCGAAGGCGATGTAGCACTGCGCGTAGAAGGCCTCGCTCGGCAGGCGGTCGGTCTTCAAGAGCCGCTCGTTGGCGTAGAGCTTGAAGAGCCGGTCCCAGTGCTCGAGGAGCTGGGGCAGCCAGGTCGAGTTCGACTCGAAGATCGCCATGCGGAGCTTCGGGTAGAGGTCGAGCATGCCGGAGAGCAGCACCTGCGCCAGCCAGGCCACGGCCTCGAAGATGAAGCTGAGCGTCTGCACGTCGACCATGCGGCCGCCGAGGTGCATCTCGCCAGCGCGCGCGACGAGCTCGCCGGGCGAGGTCATGGGCACGCCGGGGATGGCCTTCCGGAACTCGGCGCCGCTCTCGGGGTTCATGGCCGGGAAAGTGTGCATGCCGAGCACGATCCCCGTCTCCTCGAACTTTCGGAACACCTTGTCCATGGTGTTGGTCGGCGACCCGCCGGTGAAGCTCGGGAAGATGTAGTTCGGGTAGCGCCCGCGCGCGTCGATCGGGCGCATGAGCGCGACGCGGAAGCCGAGCTTCGCGATCCGCTCGAGCTCCTCGCAGGTGTACTGGAGGTCCTGGAGCGGGAGCCAGCCCGCGGGGAAGAGCCGGTCGGGCGCCGCGGCGCAGTAGTCCCGCACCCAGTTGTTGTAAGCGCGCGCGAAGGCGTAGGCGCCGTCGACGTTCTCCACGAAGGGGAAGTTCGCGACCATCATGGTGGGGATGATCATCACCTGGTCGATCCCCATGAGGTCCATCTCCTTGAGCCTGGCACGCGGATCGTACGCGCCCGGGTGCTCGACGTACTTCTTCTGCTCCGGCGTGAGCCCGATCTGCTGCAGCTTGCGCGCGATCTTCTTCGTCATCTGCGGCCCGGCGAGGCAGATCGGGTTGTAGCCCGGGAAGTCGTAGGCAGCGCCGCCGATCACCGGCGTCCGCCCGTTCAGCACCGCCTGGTGCTCGTCCTTCCAGTACGAGCGCCGCACCAGCTCGCGGTATGCGGGCTCGACGTAGTCGCGCCAAATCTCGTCGGGGTCGTTGATGTGGGCGTCGCAGTCGAAGACGGGGAACGTCTTGGTGACGCGCTGCTGCCCGTTCGTGCCGCTCATGGGATGCCTCCGCGGGTGGCGATGCGCTGGCCGCCTCACCCTGCTTCTAGTGCGCGCGGAAGAGAGGGGTCAAGGCCGTGGCGCAGGTGCACTCGGAGCGGCTATGCCGGGACGCGCGCGATGCCGAGTGCGGCGAGCCTCTGATGGGCCGCGCGGTCGAAGGTGAGCCAGACCCCGCCCAGCTCCATTGCCAGGGCCGCGAAGCACGCGTCGTATCCGCCGAGCTTGCGGTCGTACGCGAGGTGGGTCGCTCGTCGCAGCAGGCGGTCGTCCAGGCGGACGCGGCGCAACCCGAGACGCGCCAGCCGACTCAGCGCCGCGTACGCTTCCCTCGCCTGGCGCATCCGCCGGCACAGCGCCGCGGTCATCTCGTAGAAGAACAGCTCGGGCACGTCTGGGATGAGCGATCATCTCCCGGAGCACGCGCTCCGCCACGGCGTCGTCCGCGTCACCGTCGGGAGCGAACCACTTGATCGCAATCGAGGTGTCGAGGACCGCGATCACGGGAGCGGGCCGCGCAGCTCGCGCACGAGCTCGACGGACGTTCGCCGAGACCGGCGGGCCCGGCTCCGCAGGGCGAGTATCTCGTCGGCGAGGCGCTCGCGCTCGTCGGCGGCCGCCGCGTCCACGAAGCGCTCGTTGTAGTCCCGGAGCGAGATGAGCACGGCCTTCGGCTTGCGGCCCTTCTCGATCAGGATCGGCCGGCCGTCGCGCTCGAGCTGGGTCAGGACCTTCCCGAGAGCCCGGCGCAGCTCGAGGGCATTCGTCGTAGTCATGACACCGAATTGACCACGTATGTGTACACACCTCAACCCGTGGTTCCGCTCATCCTCTCACGTACGCGGCCGCCCGCTCTGCGCCGACGCGCTCAGCGCCCCGCCGTCGGATACTGTCCCGTCCCGCTCACGAGATCGCGGCCGTACGCCTGCACCAGCGGCAGCTCGCCCGGCTCGCGCGGCGGAGTCCGGCGTGCGAGGGCGCGCTCGACGTAGGGCGCCAGCTCCTCGGCCTTTCGCCGCTCGCGCGCCGCGTGCCGCTCCTTGAACTCCGGCATGACGCGCGCCGCGAACAGCTCGAGCGACGCGCAGATGTCCTCGTGCCGGTTGTTGCCGCCCTGCTGGATGAAGACGGTCTGGTCGACGCCCGCCTCCTCGAACTGGTGCATGGCGTCGCGCACCTGCTCCGGCGTGCCGATGCCGCCGCTTCCGCCGGGCAGCGGGATCTGGTTCCCGCGGAAGAGCTCCCACACGTTGGTCTTCCCGGGGACGTGCCCGCCCAGCAGGTAGTAGTGCGCGAGCGCGAAGCCGAAGAACTGGAAGCCCTCGAGGCCGCGGCGCTCGGCCTCGGCCGGGTCGTCGTGGCAGCTGAAGCCCGTCACCATGGCGATGTTGGGGTTGACGGCCTGCGCAATCGGCGTGCACTCGCGCTTGAAGGTGTCGTAGTAATCGGCCACCCAGTGCTTCGCCTCCGAGACATCGACGAAGGCGAAGGTGAGGGCGCCGAGGCCGAGCTGCGCGGCCAGGTGGATCATGGGACGCGACGAGCACGCGAGCCACATCGGGGGGTGCGGCTTCTGCACCGGCTTCGGCAGCACGTTGCGCGGCGGCATCTTGAAGTACTTGCCGTCGTAGCCGGGGTAGGGGCTCTGCGAGAGCATGAGCGCCACCTGTGCGACCGCCTCCCGCCACATGGCGCGCTTCTCGGTGGGCGGGACGCCGAAGCCCTCGAGCTCCATGCGCGAGGCGGACTCGCCGGTGCCGAACTCGACCCGCCCGCGCGAGACCAGGTCGAGCATCGCGATGCGCTCGGCGACGCGCGCGGGATGATTGTAGCCGGGCGGCATGAGGACGATGCCGTGGCCGAGGCGGATGCGCTCGGTGCGCGCGGCGCACGCGGCCAGGAAAACCTCGGGCGCCGAAGAGTGCGAGTACTCCTCGAGGAAGTGGTGCTCGACCTCCCAGGCGTAGTCGATCCCGAGCCGGTCGGCCAGCTCCACCTGCGCGAGCGCCTCGTGGATGAGGCGCACCTCGCTGTCCTCCTGCCAGGGCCGGGGGAGCTGGTGCTCGTAGAAGATGCCGAACTGCATGGGCGCGGGTCCTCCAGCGGGCGACCGTACTCGGCCCGCGCGACGCCGGTCAAGCGACGGCGGCGGACTTCAGGTCGTAGGACCTGTGCGCGATCAGTTGGTGGGACACCATGTCGACGGCCGCCCCCGACTTTTCGAGCACCGTGTAGCCGACCAGCGGCTGATAGCCCCGCGGCCCCTCCTCCATCTCGAGGAAGATCACCTCGTCGACGATCCTCCTGAATCCTTCGATCTGGATCCAGACCGGTCCCCAGACGTTGGCCCCGACGACGCGCTGATCGGCGGTCTCGGGATCGACCGTGGCCACCGCCTCCAGATCGCCCAGCTCCTCCTTCCAGGCGAGCGGGAGGACCAGTCCGGTCGAGCCCGTGTCGACGAGTGCGCTGAAGCGCTTCCTGCACGTCGGGTCTCGGTGGTTCGTCACGGTGACCTGCACGAGGACTTTTCCCATCGCTGGCGGCCTCCTCGGGAAGAATGGCCGGACCGTGTCCATACCAGCACCTCCTTGCAATGCCTGGAATCGTCATATCATGGGCGCACATGCCCCCCACGTCCCGCGGCCCCGGCCCCGTCGCTGCCGTGCACCGCATCTTCATCGTCACCGCGCTGCTCTGCGCGCTCGCCTACGCCGCCTGGGAGCTCCGCGAGATGGCCCGGACCGGAGAGGCTCTCGCCGGCCTGCGCGGCGCGCTGGCACTCCTCGTCGCGGCCGGCACCGGCGTCTACCTCCGCAGCCTGCGCGGCCTCGGCGCCAAGCTCACGCCGCGCGACTAGGGCGCCGTCTTCGGCCGTGAGCGGCACTATCTTGCCGCCGCGCCTGAGGCGGCGCTCGCACCGGCGGGCGCTCGCGCGGGGCACGCCGGTTGCTCCCTCCGCCGCTCGTGCTCCCTCGCCGGCCGCTCGCTTCCCTCGCCCAGGCGCTCGCCCTGCTGCTCGCCATGGCACCGGTCGCCGGCGCCGGGAGCCTGCTGACGCCGGTCGCGCCCGTGCCGCACGCGCTGCCGCGCGGCGTGGCACGCGGCCGCACGCTGGCCCTCGGGCGGGCGGCGCTCGCGGAGCTGCGCACGCGGACGACGGCCGTGGTGCCGGACTTCCCCCTCGGCCGCGACGCGACGGCGGAGCTGGAGCTCCGGCGCTTCGAGCCGTTCGCGCCCGGGGCGCGCGTCGAGGCGGTGGACGGCGGCGGCGTGCGCGAGGTGAAGCTGCCCGACCACGTCTACTTCACGGGCACGGTGCGCGGCGAGCCCGATTCGCGCGTGCTCCTGGTCGCCGCGTGCGACCACGTGCGCGGTTTCGTGGCGGCACACGGCACGGTCTATCCCTTCGGGCCCGACCGTCGCGGCCGGCACCGGAGCTACGCGCTGCGCGATGTCGACCCGAGCGCCTACCCGCCGCCCGGGGCGTTCTGCGCCAACGACCTCCACCGCGACCAGGTCGGCTCGTTGCTGGTGAACCGGAGCGCACGCGTGGCCGCCGGCCTCGAGCCGCCCCCCATCGCGTTCACGTCCTCCGGGTTGGTCGAGGCCGATGCCGCCATCGAGACCGACCACGAGCTGTGGGCCAGGTTCGGCTCGGATGCGGGGACGCTCGACTACCTGGCGTCGCTCGCCGCCGCCTCCTCGGCGATCGACGAGCGCGACGTGAGCGTGCGCCTGCGCTTCTCCTACATCCGCCTCTGGCCGACGGCGTCCGATCCCTGGAGCGCCACCGCGACCGACCAGCAGCTCGACGAGGTGCGCAACTACTGGACCAACCCGGCCAACAACATGGACGCGATCGCCGGGCCGCACGCCCTGGTCCACTTCATCTCCGGCAAGAGCGTGCAGGGCGGGATCGCCTACATCGGCTCGGTGTGTGATCCGCGCTACGCCTTCGGGGTGTCGCAGGTCTACGGCCACTTCGACCTCTCCGACCCGACGCAGATCTGGGACGTGCTGGTGGTGACCCACGAGATCGGCCACAACCTCGGCACGCCCCACACCCACTGCTACAGCCCGCCGGTCGACGAGTGCTACGACCAGGAGCCCGGCTGTTACGCGGGGCCGGTCGTCTGCTCGCGCGGGACCATCATGAGCTACTGCCACCTGAACTGCGGCGGCCTCTCCGACATCGACCTCGTATTCGGCGCCGCGGTGAGCGCCCAGATCCGCAGCACGGTGGCGACGGCGAGCTGTCTCGCGCCGGTCGGCGACTGCGGCAACGGTGTGCTCGAAGCGGGCGAGCAGTGCGACGACGGCAACACGGTCTCGGGCGACGGCTGCTCGGCGACCTGCCAGCTCGAGGTGTGCGGCAACCACATCCTCGACCCCGGCGAGCAGTGCGACGACGGCAACACGGTCTCGGGCGACGGCTGCTCGGCGACCTGCCAGCGCGAGCCGCGCTGCGGGGACGGCGTCGTCGATGCGGGCGAGCAGTGCGACGACGGCAACACCGTGTCCGGGGACGGCTGCTCGGCCAGCTGCCAGCTCGAGCCGTGCAAGATCATGCGCTCCGGGCAGACGCTCTGGCTCAGCAGCCTGGTCTCGGTCCGGCACGGCGCCCCCGGGCGCGACCGCCTCTCCCTCAGGGCCGAGTTCGCCATCCCGAGTGCCTTCGGCACGCTCGACCCGGCCGCGACCGGCATGAGCCTTCTGGTCGAGGACGGGGCGGGCGGCTACAAGCTCGCGCTCACCCTCCCGCCGGGAGCGCACTGGATCGCGCGCCGCGGCCGCTGGCTCTACCGCGATCGGGCCGGCAGCGTGGGCGGCATCCGCAGGCTCGAGATCGCCAACGACAGCCGGGGCGGCGTACCCGGGGTCAAGGTGAGCGTGACCGGGCGGAACGGCTCCTACCCGCTCGCCTTCGCCGATCTCCCGCTCGCGGTGACGATCCTGCTCGGCGACGCGACGGCCGGCCAGGCCGGCTCCTGCGGCCGGCGCAGCTTCGACGCCGGGTCGTGCAGCGGCACGCGCGGCGGGACCCGCCTGGTCTGCCACTGACGCCCGGCGGCGGTTTTCCGCCGCCTGAAGTTGTGTCAATCTACGCGCCGCCATGAGACACCAGCGGCAGCTCGTTCTCGTCGGTGCGCCCGCGCTCGCGCTCTGCCTCGTCGGCCCCGCGGCCGCCGGGAGCATCAGCATCTCGATCGCGCCCGTGGTCGAGCCGCGCGAGGGCGCGCTCTCGGCGCAGGTCAAGGTGAGCAACGTCGGAGACGAGACCGCCCAGTCGGTCGCCGCGGTCCTCGTCTTCGGCGAGCACAAGGCGCGGGGCGAGATCCATCCCTCGCTCGCGCCTGGCGCGTCGATGGACGCGGCGCTGTCGGTGCCGGTGGGCGAGCTCGGCACCGGCCGCTGGCCGTATCAGATCGCCATCGACTACACGGACGCCAACCAGTACCCGTTCCAGGCGATCCACGCGGGGCTGGTCACGGTCGGCAGCCCGCCCCCGGCCAAGGTGGCGGTGGCGGAGCTGAAGGCGGACCCCCTGTCGAGCTCGGGCACGCTCCGCATCCGCGTCAAGAACCTGGCCGGCGTGGTCCGCCAGGCGTCGGTGAGCGTCGTGGCGCCGGAGGGGATCGAGGTGACCACGCCCACCGCGGAGGTGAAGCTCGCCGCGTGGCAGGAGCGCGTCGTGTCGGTGCCGATCGTCAACCGCACGGCGCTGGTCGGCAGCCGCTACCCGGTGTTCGCCGAGGTGCAGTACGACGACGAGGGCGTCCACCAGACGGTGGCCGGGCAGGGGATGGTCGAGATCGAAGCCGCACACTCGTTCTTCGAGGTGCGACGGACATGGTTCTGGATCGCGGCCGGGGTGCT
>JBKPBB010000390.1:0-2642 GCA_046744245.1 Thermodesulfobacteriota bacterium | reverse complement strand
GTCACCACCCGCTCGTGGTGGGGGATGAAGCTGGTCAGGCAGTTGAGCAGGGTCGTCTTTCCGGCGCCCGTCCCGCCCGAGATGATCATGTTGAGACGGCCCTGGATGGCCGCCGCCAGGTAGCGCACCATGTGCGGCGTGAGCGCGCCGAAGGCGAGCAGGTTGTCGATGCGATAGGGCTCGCGCCCGAAGCGCCGGATCGAGAGGCAGGGCCCGCGCACCGCGAGCGGCGCGACGATCGCGTTCACGCGCGAGCCGTCGGGCAGCCGCGCGTCGACCATCGGCGAGTCACGATCGAGGCGCCGGCCGACCGTCGACACGATGCGGTCGATCACCTTCATCAGGTGCTCCTCGTCGCGGAACTTGACGTCGGTGAGCGTGAGCCGCCCCTGCCTCTCGATGTAGACGGCGCCCGGACCGTTGACGAGGATGTCGGAGATGTCGCCGTCCTTGAGGAACTCCTCGAGCGGGCCCAGCCCGAAGACCTCGTAGCCGACCTCCTCGATCAGCCGCTCGCGCTCGAGCCCCGACAAGTCGGGCGAATCGGCCTGCAGGAGGCGCTGGAGGGTGGTGCGGATGTGCTCCTCGGCCTGCGTGCTGTCGAGCGAGGAGAGCGCCACCAGGTCGAGGCGCTCGAGGAGCTGGCGGTGCACGCGCAGCTTCAACTCCTCCAGCCGCTTGCTTGCAGAGGCGGCGCCGCTCTTCGCCGGCGCCGAGACGCTCCCGTGCGCGATGCTCATCGTCTAGACTCTCCGTTCCGTTGCCGAGAAGAAGCGGCGGAAGCCTTTGAGTACGGGGCTCTCCGGGCGGGGCGCTTCCTCCCCCCCGACCAGCGCGGCGATCGCGCGCTGCAGCGCAGCGCCGCCTTTCACTTCCTCGAGCGGGAGCCCGCTGTTGACCGCCGTGTAGACGGCCGCGTCGTCGCGGGGGAGGAGAGCCCGGATGGGGAGCCCGAGGGTCTTCGCGGCCTCCGCCGGGGAGACCTCCCACGAACGGTTGGCGTACTTGTTGACCACCACCTCGACCGCGCCCTCGACGCCTTCCTCGTGCAGCCAGGCGAGCGCGCGCAGCGACGCGCGCAGCGCCGGCAAGGTGAGCTCGGTCACCAGGAAGATGCGGTCGGCGTTGGTGAGCGCCGCGCGGGTCGCGTCGAGCGGGACCGAGGTCGTGTCGACGAGCGCCACCTGGTGGGTGGTGTCGAGCAGCTTCAGGATGGCGAGCGTCTGCTCGCTGGTGAGCGCGAGCGGCGCCTCGCCCGGCAGGGGTACGGGTGCGGCGATCAGCTCCAGGCCCGAGCGGTGGCGGATCATCGTGCCCTGCAGATAGACGGTGTCGAGCCGCTTGGTGGTGGCGATGTCGCGCAGCGTGTAGCCCGGGTTCAGGTTCAGGAAGAGCGCCAGGTCGCCGGAGTGGAGGTCGAGGTCGAGGAGCACCGTCCGTCGCCCCGCCGCCTGCAGCGCGATCCCCAGGTTGGCGACCAGGGTCGTCACGCCGACGCCGCCCTTGGCACCGTACGCCACCCAGAACTGGGCGTGCTGGGCGGTGCCGTTCGGTTTCGCCGCGCGGCGGAGCGCCGAGACCTTGATGCAGACCTTCAGGAGCGCGTTCGGGTCGAGGGGCAGAGGGAGAAACTCGTCCGCGCCCGCCCGCAGCGCCTTGACGATCGTCTCGGACCGGTCGTCGGCCGAGACCGCCAGGACCTGGGTCGCCGGGGCGCTCTTGTGCACCTCCTCGATCACCGCCAGGCCGGACGACGGGTCGTCGCCCAGGATCACGATGGCGAGGTGCGCCTCGCGCATGTCGTTCAGCTCGACCGGGCCGAGCTGGTAGTCGAGCTCGCGGGCGATCACCGCGAAGCCGGGGATGCGCGCGAGCATCGCCACCGCCGTGCTCGACACGGCCGGGTCGGTGCTGAGGCAGAGGGCGCAGAGGGTTTCGTCCATTGGTCTTCCGTTCACGAGATCCCGTAGCGGGAGAGCTTGCGGTAGAGCGTCCGCCGCGAGAGCCCGAGTCGGCGCGCCGCCTCCACGCGCTTGCCCCCCGAGGCCTGCAGGGCGCGCAGGATCTGCTCCCGCTCCGCCGCCCGGAGGCTCAGGTCGGGCATCCCGGGCTCGTCCTCCAGCAGCGCAGGACGGACCTCGAAGAGGTGCGGGGGCAGGCTCTCGGGCACGATCACGCTCGACTTGCAGACCACCATCGCGCGCTCGATCATGTTGGCGAGCTCGCGCACGTTGCCGGGCCAGGGGTAGCGGACGAAGATGTCGAGCACCTCGGGGGCCGTGCCGGTCACGGTGCGCGACAGCCGCTGGTTGAAGATGCCGATGAAGTGCTGGACGAGCGGCTCGATGTCGTCGGTGCGGCTGCGCAGGGGCGGCAGGTGGATCGCGCCCACGTTCAGGCGGTAGAAGAGGTCGTCGCGGAAGGTCACCTGGCGCACCATCTCGGCGAGGTCGCGGTTGGTGGCGGCGATCACCCGGATGTCGATGTGCACCGGGTCGGGCGAGCCGATGCGCTTGATCTCCCGGTTCTCGAGCACGCGCAGCAGCTTCACCTGCACGCCCACCGGCAGCTCGCCGATCTCGTCGAGGAAGATGGTGCCGCCGTGGGCCGCCTCGAAGAGGCCCTTGCGGTCGCGGTCGGCG
>JBKPBB010000496.1:0-14378 GCA_046744245.1 Thermodesulfobacteriota bacterium | reverse complement strand
GCCGCAGCCGTTGCCGATGATCGGGATCGAGTTGTCGACGGCGGTCAGGCGGAAGGCGACGGGGAGCACGAGGTCGCCCGGCGAGTCGAAGACGTGCTTGTAGAAGAACTGCGTCGTGATGAAGATCGTCTGCGCGGGGTTAAGCCAGCGGACGAAGCGGTTCAGGTCGAGCCCGGCGGCGAAGTTGAAGGTGTCGCGCTGGAGCACATGGCCCTGCACCGGTCGCTTGCGCGAGAGGTCGAGGACGCCGGGGTAGAGGAAGGGATCGAGGCCGCCCTCGGTGTTGTTCTGCTGCTGGAGGCGACGGGCTGCCGCCGAGCCGGGGGTGCCGGTCGAGTCGGCGCTCGACCCTCGCCCCTGGCGGTTCATGGGCTCGCCCTGGAAATACGCCGCCTCGGAGCGCACCACGGCGTACCAGGACGGGATCGGGAAGGTGAGCGAGGCGCCGCTGATCGGCACGCGCGGGAAGCGCTCGATCGCCTGGATCTCGTTCCCGAAGCGGGCGAAGTTGGCGGGTGCCGCCTCGCCGGGCAGCTGGACCTGGCCGGGCAGGCGGAAGCGGATGCCGGGCACGTCGAGGTAGGTGTAATAGTGCGCGAGCGTGTAGGTGACGTCCCCGCTGCTGAACACGAGACGCGCGCCGCCGCGCACCTCGCTGCGGTCGGGGACGTTGGGGACCGTGCGCAGGTTGGGAAGCGGGAAGCCGAGGCCGCCCGGCTCCCACGGCGAGCCCTGCGGGATGCCGGGTACGGTCGCGACCCGGTTGCCGAAGGCCGCGAAGCCCTCGAGGAAGGCGTCGTGCAGCGGCCCCACGGAGCCGAAGTGGTAGCTCGCGCGCGCCATGTCGAGCGGGAGCCGCCGCTCGTCGAGCGCGATGAAGAAGCCGCCGAAGGAGTCGTCGAGCGGATTGATGTTGTCGAGCAGCCGGAAGACGTCGGTCTCGCCCCAGGCGAGAATCTGGCGGCCGACGCGGAGGAAGACCGGTCCCTTCTCGAAGTCGACGTAGCCGAGGAAGAAGCGGTGGCGCTGGCGCGCGACGCGGCGCAGGAAGTCGATGCGGCGCTTGATGTAGGCGTCGGGGATGCGGTTGCTGAGCAGGCCCGGGATGTTGGGGATGTCGAGCCGCACCGCCTGGAGCTTGCGGAACTGGTGGTGGAACTCGTCGGGCCCGTAGTCGTAGATCCCCTCGCCCTCGCCGCGGTACTGCAGGCTGTACTTGAGCGTGTTCGGGTCGATCCAGTCGAACAGCCGGGCGAGGCCCCAGCCCGTCTTGGCGAGCCGGCGCACGTCGTGGTCGAGCTTCAGCTCGAGGAAGTAGCGGTGCTGGCGGAGATGGCCCGCGGCGGAGTTCGGGAAGGTGAGCGGGTCGTCGTCGCCGCCCATCTTCTCGGTGCCGATACGGGCTGCGGTGTAGGCGCGGAAGCCGAGGCGCATCTCGCCGCGGTCGTCGAGCGTGAGGGCGCGCGCCGGGCCGGCGAGGGCGCCGAGGACCATGCCGGCCAGGACGACCCGGGCGAGGAGCCGCCGCGCGCGTCGCGTGGTCGCCGTCGTCATAGGGACGCCTCCCCCCTGCGCTCGCCGACACACGCAGGCGGCGGCGTTATAGGGAGGCGCTTCGCGCGGTGTCAAGGAACGAGGCGGCGCGCCTCATTCGTGGCCGCCGGCCAGCGGCGGCGGTACTCGGCCAGGGCGGCCAGGCCGTCGGGGCAGAACGGCTCGCGCCCGGCGCGCGCCGCGACCGCGTCCAGGGCGAGGAACTCGCCGCGCACGATCTCCTCGGGCTGGAGGCGGAAGGGGCCGTCGTGGCGCGCGCGGTACACCATCCCGTGGACGACGGTCTGCTCGTCCGCCCAGCGGAGCGGGAAGAGCGGCTCCGGCTCGAGCGCGACGCCGAGCTCCTCGCGCGCCTCGCGGCGCGCCCCTTCGTCGAACGACTCGCCCGCGGCGAGCACGCCGCCGATGGCGACGTCCCAGTGGCCCGGGTAGACGTCCTTGTCGGGGGAGCGCAGGTGGACGAAGAGCTCGCCCCGGCGATTGAAGACGAGGACGTAGGTCGCGCCGTGCGGCAGGCGACGCGCGCGCATCTCGCGCCGGGTGACGGTGGCCACCGGCCGGCCGGCGTCGTCGAGGACGTCGACCAGCTCGCCGCCCGGCTCGCGGCTCACCCCCGGGGCTCCTCGAAGCGGCCGCCCACCGCGGCCAGCTCCTCGGGCGTGTTGACGTTGGTCAGGCTGGCGGCCGCGCCGCACACCCGGCGGAGCTCGGCCTCGCTCACGTA
Source organism: Thermodesulfobacteriota bacterium (assembly GCA_046744245.1). GTDB lineage: Bacteria > Desulfobacterota > Binatia > DP-6 > DP-6 > DP-6. The sequence goes on along the minus strand of JBKPBB010000496.1, from coordinate 12,100 downwards.
GTCGACGCCGATGGTGCCGAGGAAGTCGCGTAGCGCGTAGCGGCCGGCGCGCAGGCTCACCTCCATCGCGGGCAGGCAGCGCGCCGCGTAGATCGCGTGCAGCGGCTCGACGTCGCCCTCCCAGCGCGGCACGATGGCGTCGGCGCCGCCGATGCGGGCGAGGAGAAAGCGGATCACGTCCGGGTCGAGCCCCGGCATGTCGCACGCGGCGACGAAGACGTGGGGGTGTCGCGTCGCGAGCAGCGCCGCGTGGATGCCCGCCAGCGGGCCGCAGCCCGGGAAACGGTCGGCGACCGTCTCGACGCCGAGGCCGCGGAAGCGCTCGGGGCGGTTGGTCGCCACCAGGACCTGCGGAAAGAGGTCATGGAAGAGCCGGATCGTCCGCACCGCGATCGGCTCGCCGCCCACCGCGGCGAACGCCTTGTCGCGTCCGCCCATGCGCAAGGCGCGTCCGCCGGCGACGATCACCCCCGCGACCGACGCGCTCATGCGGCAGGGAAAGTACCGGCCCGCTCCGCCGTGTCAACCGCCCGACCGCGCGGGTTGACACGGACGGCCCTCGGCGCGAGAGTCCGGGCGCCGCCCAATGGAAGCGTGGGAGCTCGACGTCCTCGAGCGCGCGGCCGAGTGTCTCGCCCGCGCGCGCTACGTGATCGCACTCACCGGGGCCGGCCTGTCGGTGGAGAGCGGCATCCCGCCCTTCCGCGGGCCGGGCGGCCTCTGGACCAAGCACGGCGAGCCGCCCATGGACGGCTACCAGCGCTTCTTGAAGGACCCCCGCCGCGCCTGGGAGGAGCGCCTCAACCCGGCCGGTCCCATGCGCGAGCTGTGGGAGGCGCTCGCCGCCGCGCGCCCGAACCCGGGCCACACCGCGCTCGCCGAGCTGGAGGCGCTCGGCGTCCTCAAGTGCACGATCACGCAGAACGTCGACAACCTGCACCGCGCCGCGGGCAGCGAGCGCCTGCTCGAGATCCACGGCAACGCGACCTTGATCCGCTGCATCGAGTGCATCGCGCGCTATCCGCGCGAGTCGATCGACTTCGCCGAGCTGCCGCCGCGCTGCCCGCGCTGCCGCGGCATCTTGAAGAGCGACACGGTGTCCTTCGGCGAGCCCATCCCGCCCGACGTCCTCGACCAGTGCTTCGAGGAGGCCGAGCTCGCCGACTGCATGATCGTCGCCGGCACCTCGGCGACCGTCTACCCGGCGGCGCAGTTCCCGATCACGATCCACCAGCGGGGTGGAGACCTCCTCGAGGTGAACCCGTACGACTCGGAGATCACCCCGCTCTGCCGCCACGCGCTGCGCGGTCCGGCGGGGGAGATCCTGCCGCAGCTGGTCGAGCGGCTGCGGGCGCGGCCGTAGGCGGCGCCGGCTATCGCGTGCTGAAGCCGCTCAGCGCCTGCACCCGCCCGCGCGCGTCGAAGCTCACGGTGCGGCCGTCGTCGTAGTACCAGGTCGTCCAGCCGCCGCCGTTCGACTGCGCGTACTGCGGCGGGCCGGCGAGGCGCTGGACGTCGGCGGTCGACATGCCGCGCTTGACCGAGCGCAGCGACTGGTAGGCGGGCGGCGGCGCCGGACCCGCGGCCGGCGGCGGGGGCGCCAGGCTGCTCTCGGCGGCGGCGAGCGCCGCGTTGCGCTGTTCCATCTGCGCGAGCAGCGTGTCCAGGCGCTCCTCCACCCCGGCGAGGCGCTCGGTCAGGTCCTCGATGCGAGCGAGCACGTCGGCCACGCGCTGCGCGGCCTCGGCCTGGGCGCGCGGGGTCTCGGGGCCGCGTTCCGCGCGCCGCGTGGTACCCGCCAGGGTGAGCGCGTCCGGGCTCGCGACCTCGATCTCGGGCTTGCCGTCGTTCAGCCGGATGGTGCCGTGCACGAGGACGTGCTTGCCCTTGAAGCGGCGCTCGAGCTCGGCGGGCGGGAGCGCGTCGAAGCTCCGCGCCTGCACGACGGCGGTGAAGCGATTGTAGGAGGGCTCGAAGGCGAGCAGGCAGGAGATCGGCGAGCAGTGCACGTCGACCACGCGGCCCTCGACCGTCGCCTCCTCGCCGACGTGCTTGTCGGCCTCGTCCCACCCGATCGTCGTCTCGGCGGCGCCGAGCGCGGGAAGCGCCACGACCAGCGCCAGCGCGGTCTTGATCACGAACGTGCGCAAGCTTGACCCGTTCCGAGCGAAGCCTCTATAAGCCGCCCGGGTCGCCAAGTCCATCGCGCATCGCGCATGTCCGAGTACAGCGGACCGCTCCCCGTCCCCACGCCCGAGACGCGTCCCTTCTGGGAGGCGGCGCGGCGGCACGAGCTCTCGCTGCAGCGCTGCCGCGCGTGCGGCGCGCACGTCTTCTACCCGCGCGCCGCCTGCCCGCGCTGCCTCGGCCCCGACCTCGAGTGGCGGCGCGTCTCCGGGCGCGGCCGGCTCCACACCTTCACGGTGGTGCACCGCGGGGCCCGGAGCTTTCCCCTCCCGGCGCCCTACGTGATCGCCATCGTCGAGCTCGACGAGGGCCCGCGGATGATGACCAACCTGGTCGGCATCGCGCCCGATCCGGCGACGATCACGATCGGCATGCCGGTCGAGGTCGTGTTCGAGGACGTGTCGCCCGAGTTCGCGCTGCCGCGCTTCCGGCCCGCATGAGCCGGGACGTGCGCCGCCTGCGGGGCCGCGTCGCCATCATGGGTGCGGGCGAGGCGGACGAGCACGGGAAGCTGCCGCACAAGTCGGCCTTCCAGCTCCACGCCGAGGCGGCGCGCAACGCGCTCGCCGATGCGGGGCTCGCGAAGGACCAGGTCGACGCCGTCTTCAGCGCCGGCCTCTGGATGGGCTCGGAGACCGCCGAGTACCTGGGCATCCGGCCGCGGTACATCGACGGTACGCAGATCGGTGGCTGCTCCTTCATCGCGCACGTCGAGCACGCGATGGCGGCCATCGCGGCGGGCCTCTGCGAGGTCGCGCTCATCACGCACGGCGAGAGCGGCGCCTCGCGCATCGGCATGCCCGGCACGCGCTTCGCTCCCGACTCGTGGCGGCTCCAGTTCGAGCAGCCCTTCGGGCTGGCCGGCCCGCCGACCGGCTACGCGCTCGCCGCCGCCCGCCACATGCACGAGTTCGGCACCACCAGCGAGCAACTCGCCGAGGTCGCGGTCGCGACGCGGCGGTGGGCGCAGCTGAACCCGCGGGCGCTCATGCGCGATCCGCTCACGATCGAGGACGTGCTCGCCTCGCGCCTGATCTCCTGGCCGCTCCACCTCCTCGACTGCTGCCTCGTCACCGACGCGGGCGGCGCGGTGGTGGTGACCTCGGCCGAACGCGCGCGCGACTGTCCGAAGAGGCCCGTCTACGTGCTCGGCGCGGGCGAGGCCTCCACGCACGTCATGGTGAGCCAGATGCCCGACTTCGCGCGCTGGGAGGCGGCGCGCATGGCGGGCGAGCGCGCCTTCGCGATGGCGGGGGTCACGTACGCGGACGTCGACGTGGCCCAGGTCTACGACGCTTTCACCATCGTGCCGATCATGGCCCTCGAGGCGCTCGGCTTCTGCAAGGAAGGCGAGGGCGGCGCGTTCGTCGCCGGCCAGCGCACCGCGCCGGGCGGCGACTTCCCGATGAACACCAACGGCGGGGGGCTCTCCTACACGCACAGCGGGATGTACGGCATGTTCACGCTGGTCGAGGCGGTGCGGCAGCTGCGCGGCGAGTGCGGTCCGCGGCAGGTCGCCGGCGCCCGGATCGCCCTCTGCCACGGGCTCGGCGGCATGTTCAGCGCCGCGGCGACGCTCATCGCGGGCACCGAGGTCCCGTGATGCCCGCGGCGCCGGTCCTCCTCTACACCAAGACCGGCTGCCCGCGCTGCGACGCCAAGCGCGCGGAGCTCCAGGCGGCGGGGGTCGCGTTCCGCGAGATCGACGTGAGCCGCGAGCCGCAGGCGGTCCCGGAGCTGCTCAAGCTCACGCGCGGCCGCCGGATCGTGCCGGTCGTGGTGCGCGAGGGACGGATCGAGATCGCGCCCGGGGGCGGCTCGGTGTTCTAGGCGTTGGTCGGGTGCAGATGCGAGCCAGGGCGGTCGTGCGGCCCGCGCAGCTGGCGGGATTCAGATGCTCGCAGGCGGGGGTAGCGCACCCGCAGGAGCTACGACGATCGGGGGCAGCGGTTCAACCAGCCGGGGACCCGGCAGCGTCGGCCCTCGAGGGCCTCACTGCCGCGCGAAGCGGATCTCCGTGTCGCTGACGCCGTCGATGGAGCGGGTCCAGACGGCGTTCGCCCGCCCGGCGCCGTCGAGCGTGACGGACTGGAAGTCGAGCAGCTCGCGATCCCCACTGCAGTCGATCCCCTGCGTGCAGATGGGCCCGCTCTTCACCGGGACGGAATCGATGATGGCGAGCGGCGAGAAGGTCGTGCCGCCGTCGGTGCTCTCGAGGTAGGTCTCGAACCACTGGCTCCCCTCGGCCACGGTGTCCGGCGTGCCGCGGGCGTCGGTGTGGTAGAGGGTCACCGAGACCTTGCTGCCCCGGGCCGCCACCCAGGGGTAGACCGACGTGCCGGCCGAGACGAGGGTCGCCGGCACGGTCCAGCTCGCTCCCCAGTCGGTGGAGCGCGCGTAGCGTACGCGGGACGATGCCGTGCCGAAGACCTCGAGCCATACGGCGTGCAGGGTGTCGTTGCCGGCCGAGGCCACGACCGGGAACGCCTGCGTCGTGTCGGCCGAGCTCGGCGCCGAGACGGGGACGTTCGTGAAGCTGATGGCGCCGTTCGTGGAGCGCGCGAACTTAATGCCCCCGGTGGAGGTGGCGTAGACGAGGCCCACGCGATCGCCGGAGCCGAGAGGGTCCGTGCCTGGCTCGGCGGTGAGGTTCCCCGGCGGGCAGACGCAGCCCGTCTGATCGACGGGGGTGGCCGCGACGGTGGAGACCGGGTAGACGAGGCCGTCGGCGGGCGCCACCGACTTGGAGACCACGAGGCCGAGGGGAATCTGATGGGTCGCGTGGTAGACGTTCCCGCCGCCGGCACTCGCCACCCACTGGCGGTCCTGGACCACCACGCCCTCGAGCGGGTTCGCGAGCCAGCTCGCGCCGCGGTCGGTGGAGCGCGACACGGTGGCGCTCCCGAGCCACAGGTCGGTCATGTAGAGCGTGCCCGTCGCCGGGTCGACGGAGAGGTCCGAGTCGCCACCGCCGGGCAGGTTGGCGCGGCCTCCGGGCGGGGTCGGCGTCCAGGTCGCGCCCCCGTCGTCCGAGCGGAACACGAAGCTCGGCGAGCCGGGCAGGTTCGAGAGCAGCCCGGCGGGCGCGTTGACGTAGATCGTCCCGTCGGAGGCGACGTCGATGCCGGGCTCGCCCAGATCGAGGCCGGTGACGACCACGGGGGCGCCGAAGCCGCCGGCGCCGCGCGCCGCCGGCGCAACGACCAGGCCGAGCGCGAGTGCGAAGGTCGACACGTGCGCCTTCATGGAGGGCATGCATAGCAGAGGGAAGGAGTCGCCGAGATCACCTCTCCGTGACGCGATCGGTGAGCGCTGCGAAAAAAAAGGGGGGTGATCGAGTCTCCTACCTGGGTTCGAGTCGCTGGCCGTGCTAGCGGCGAGGGGCCTGGTACACCCGTCTGGCACGGGCCGCGCCGGACCAGCTACACTCAGCCGATGCCGCCGCGCCTCTACCTCAGTCTCGGCGACCGCGTCTTCCACACCGACCACGACGAGTGGGGCGAGGGCGCCGTGGTCGAGGAGATGACCTCGGTCCTCGAGGGCGGCACGTGCCTCGTACGCGTCATGTTCGCCGACGGGCGCCAGCGGACCTTCCACAACGACCTGGAGAGCGACCTCTGCTGCTACTTCTTCGGGGTGCGCAAGCAGTGGCGGGGCGCGGCGGGCGTCGTTCTCGAGCCGGAGGCTCCGCGTGCCCGCGCGCCGCGGCGCCGGCTACCGTGAGCGGGAGGCGTCGGGCTCGGGCAGCGGCCGGCCCCAGGGGTCGGTGCGGGGGATGCGGAGCCCGGCGAGCGTCCGCTGCGTGTCCGGGTTGACCCAGGGGATGCCGAGCGCGCAGGGCTGGGGCATGCCCTGCTCGTCCGCCTCCTCGTAGGCAGGGAAGCCGCCCTTCTGGAAGTGGAGGAGCATCCGCCTGGCCATGCTCCCGGTGTAGTCGAGGCCGGGCGTTGCCGCAACGGCGGGCGCCGGGCTACTACTCGGTGATGGACCGCATCGCGCTCGGCCTGATGCCCCTCCGTGACGCCTCGCCGCGCGACGTCGTCGCGTGGTCCGAGCGGGCGGAGGCCCTCGGCTTCGAGGCCGTCTTCATCTCGGAGTCGTACGGCGACTCGCTCGCCTATGCCGAGGCGGTGGCGCTCGCCACCGACCACCTGCGCGTCGGCACGGCGATCACCAACGTCTACCTCCGCCAGCCGACGCTGCTCGCCGAGCAGGCCGCCGCGGTGCAGGAGTTCTCGGGCGGCCGCCTGCTCCTCGGTCTCGGCGTCGGGCACCGCGCCGTCAACGAGCCGCTCGGCATCGACATGGGGGACCCGCTCGGGAAGATGCGCGCGGTGATCGGCACGCTGCGCAGCGCGTGGACCCGCGGACCGCACCAGCCGCGGCCGGCGATCCAGCCGACGGTCCTCGCCGCCGCCCTGGCCGAGCGCATGATCGAGCTCGCGGGCGAGCTGACCGACGGGCCGATCTTCAATCTCTTCCCGCTCGCGCGCTACCCGCGCGCGCTGGCCGCGCTCGGCCGCGGCGCCGCCCGCGCCGGGCGTGCCCCCGAGTCGCTCCGGGTCTGCCACTTCATCACCTGCTACCTCGCCGACGACCGGGCGGCGGCGCTCCACGAGGCGAAGCGCATGCTCGCGCGCTACGCGAACCTGCCCTTCTACGGCAACATGCTGGCCGCGAGCGGCTTCCGTTCGGAGGTGGACGCGGTGCGCGCCGCGTGGCGGACGCGCGAGGTGGCGCGCGCCGAGGCGGCGGTGAGCGACGCGATGGCCGACGCGGTGACGCTCGCGGGCGACGCCGCGCACTGCCGCGCGCGGCTCGCCGCCTACCGCATGGCGGGCGCGAGCTTGACGATCGTGTTCCCGAACCCGGTCGGCGAGCCGCGCGCGGCGGCGGTCGAGCGGGCCCTCGAGGCGTTCGCGCCGCGCGCATCCCTTTGAAAGCCCGGAGGCCCGCTGCTAGGTAGCGTGGCCGGCGCTCCGATGGACTACAAGGCGACGCTCAACCTGCCGCGCACCGAGTTCCCCATGAAGGCGAACCTCGCCCAGCGGGAGCCGGAGACGGTGCGGCGCTGGACGGAGACGCGCGTCTACGAGCGTCTGCTCGCGGCCAATGCCGGCAAGCCGCGCTTCGTCCTGCACGACGGGCCGCCCTACGCCAACGGCCACATCCACCTCGGCACGGCGCTCAACAAGGTGCTGAAGGACATCATCGTGAAGCACCGCGCGATGACGGGGCGCCTCGCGCCGTACGTGCCGGGCTGGGACTGCCACGGCCTCCCGATCGAGCTGAACGTCGAGAAGGAGCTCGGGCGCGCGCAGAAGGAGGCCCTCCCCAAGACCGAGGTGCGGGCGCGCTGCCGCGCCTACGCCGACCGCTTCGTCGCCATCCAGCGCGAGGAGTTCCGCCGCCTCGGCGTGCTCGGCGACTGGGAGCATCCCTACTTGACGATGGACCCCTCCTACGCGGCGGAGGAGGTGCGCGCGCTCGGGCGCTCGATCGCCGAGGGGCTCGTCTACCGCGGCAAGAAGCCCGTCCTCTGGTGCCCATCGTGCGCGACCGCGCTGGCCGAGGCCGAGGTCGAGTACCGGGACGACGAATCGCCCTCGGTCTACGTGGCCTACCCGTTCGTCGAGCCGCTGCCCGCGGCGCTCCGGGGTGTGGCGGCGCCCGCGGCCGCCATCTGGACGACGACGCCGTGGACGCTGCCCGCGAGCCTCGCGGTCGCCGTGCATCCGGAGCACGAGTACGTGGCGGCCGCGTTCGGCGAGCGGACGCTGGTCGTGGCCGCCGCGCTCGTGCCCGCGCTCGAGCGCCCGCTCGGCGCGGCACGCGTGCTCGCGCGCTTCCGCGGCGCCGAGCTGGAGTGCGGCCGCTGCCGGCACCCGTGGATCGACCGCATCGTCCCCATCGTGCTCGCCGACTACGTGACCCTCGAGACCGGCACCGGGCTCGTGCACACCGCGCCCGGGCACGGGCAGGAGGACTACGAGACCGGGTTGCGCTACGGCCTCGAGGTGCTGGCGCCGGTGGACGCGCGCGGGCGGTTCACGGCCGAGGTGCCGGAGTGGGCCGGGAGGAGCGTGTGGGAGGCGAACCCGCACATCGTCGAGCACCTGCGCGCGCAGGGCGCGCTCCTGGCCGCGGTGACCGTCGCCCACAGCTATCCGCACTGCTGGCGCTGCAAGAACCCGGTCGTGTTCCGCGCCACCGAGCAGTGGTTCATCGGCATGGAGCGCGGCGAGCTCCGCCGGCGCGCGCTCGCCGAGATCGAGCGGGTGCGCTGGATCCCGGGCTGGGGCCGCGAGCGGATCGGCAACATGATCGCCACACGGCCCGACTGGTGCATCTCGCGCCAACGCGACTGGGGCGTGCCGGTGGTCGCGGTCTACTGCGAGGCGTGCGGCGAGGCGATCGCCACCGAGGCGCTCTGCGCGCACGTGGCCGCCGTCTTCGAGCGCGAGGGTGCTGACGCGTGGTTCCGCCGCCCGGTCGGCGAGCTGGTGCCGCCCGGTATGAGCTGCCCCCGCTGCGGCGGCGCGGCGTTCCGTCCCGAGACCGACATCCTGGACGTGTGGTTCGACTCGGGGGTGAGCTGGAAGGCGGTGGTCGAGCGCCGGCCCGAGCTGGGCGGCCGCGCCGACCTCTACCTCGAGGGCAGCGACCAGCACCGCGGCTGGTTCCACAGCGCGCTGCTCACCGGCGTCGCGGTCGCGAGCCGTGCCCCCTACGACATCGTCATCACGCACGGCTTCTTCGTCGACGGCGGCGGCCGCAAGATGTCCAAGTCGCTCGGCAACGTGATCGCGCCGGAGGAGATCCTGAAGCGCCACGGCGCCGAGCTCCTGCGCCTGTGGGTCGCGGCCACCGACTACCGCGAGGAGATGCGCATCTCGGAGGAGATCCTGAACGGCTTCGTCGAGGCCTACCGGCGCGTGCGCAACACGGCACGCTTCCTCCTGGGGAACCTCTACGACTTCGATCCGGCGCGCGACGCGGTGGCGGTCGAGCGCCTGCCCGAGCTGGAGCGCTGGGCGCTCCACCAGACGCACGCGCTCGCCGAGCGCTGCCTGGCGGGCTACGAGGACTTCGAGTTCCACCAGGTCTTCCACGCCCTCAACAACTTCTGCAGCGTCGACCTGAGCGCCTTCTACCTCGACGTGCGCAAGGACCGGCTCTACTGCGAGCGTGCCGACGGACCCGAGCGGCGCGCGACACAGACCGTGCTGCACGCGATCCTCGACCTGCTGGTGCGCTTGATGGCGCCCGTGCTGTCGTTCACCGCCGAAGACGTGTGGCGCTTCGTGCCCGGCGCCGGCCGGACCGAGAGCGTCTTTCTCGCCGGGCTCGGGCCGCCGCCGGCGGCGTGGCGGGTGCCCGAGGTCGCGGCGCGCTTCGAGCGGCTCCTCACGGTGCGCGGCGCGGTCAGCAAGGCGATCGAGGAGGCGCGCCAGGCGGGGCTCGTCAGGCAGTCGTCCGAGGCGCGCGTGGCGCTCGCGACGGCGTCGGCCGACGGCCTCGGCCGGCTGCTCGCGGAGCGGGCGGATGAGCTGCCGTCGCTCTTCCTGGTCGCGGACGTGGCGCTCGGCGGCGCGGACGGCGCGCCCGAGAGCCCGCTCGTGCCCGGGCTGCGCGTGCGCGTCGAGCGCGCGCCGGGCGAGAAGTGCCCGCGCTGCTGGAACATCCGCGCCCTCGGCCAGGACCCACGCCATCCCGACCTCTGCGAGCGCTGCGCCGGCGTGGTCGCGTGAGCCCGCTCGCCGATCGCCGCCTCCACCTGGCGGCGCTGGTGGCCGCGCTCGTGCTGGTCGCCGATCAGGCGAGCAAGCTCGTCGTCGAGCGGGCCATGGTGCTGCACGAGACGATCGACCTGCTGCCCTTCTTCGCGCTCACCTACGTGCGCAATACGGGCGCGGCCTTCGGCGTGCTCGCCGCGGCGCCGCCCGGCATTCGCCTGCCGCTCTTCTTCGTGGTGACGATCGCGGCGGTGGCCGCGCTCTTCTCGCTCGTGCGCCGCACGCCCGCAGACCAGCGCGGGCTCGTGGGCGCGCTCGGCGCCGTCCTGGGAGGCGCCCTCGGGAACCTGGTCTGCCGGCTGCGCTACGGCGAGGTGATCGACTTCCTCGACCTCCACTGGGGCGGGCTCCACTGGCCCGCCTTCAACGTCGCGGACTCGGCGATCACGGTGGGTGTCGCCGTGGTCCTGCTGCGCGGGCTGAAGAGCCGCGCCTAGCTAAGGACCCGCCACTCGCTCGGCCTCGGCGAGCCGCACCAGCACGCGCTCGGCGATCTCGCGGAACGCCCGGCTCTGCGGGTGCGAGGGCTCGGCGGCCACGATCGGCAGTCCGCGGTCGCTCGCCTCGCGGATGGCGCGCACGAGCGGCACCTCGCCGAGGAGCGGGATGCCGGCCTCGCGCGCCATGGCGGCGCCGCCGCCGTGGCCGAAGAGCTCGGCGCGCTCACCGCAGCCGGGGCAGACGTGGAAGCTCATGTTCTCGATCAGGCCGAGGACCGGCGCGTTCACCTGGCGGAACATCTGGATGCCGCGCCGGACGTCGGCGAGCGCCACGTCCTGCGGCGTGGTCACGATGAGGCCGCCCGTGATCGGCACCTGCTGCGTGAGCGTGAGCTGCACGTCGCCCGTGCCGGGCGGCAGGTCGAGCACCAGGATGTCCAGCTCCCCCCACTCGACGTTGCGCAGGAACTCGGTGATGAGCTTCGTGATCATCGGCCCGCGCCAGATGACCGGGGTCGCCTCGCCGACGAACATCCCCATCGAGATGACGCGGAGGCCGTGCTTCTCGACCGGAATGATGCGGCGGTCCTCACGCGTGCGCGCCCGCTCGTCGATGCCGAGCATGAGGGGCACGCTCGGCCCGTACACGTCCGCGTCCATGAGGCCGATCGCCGGGCGCAGCGTGGCGAGCGCGAGCGCCAGGTTGGTGGCGACGGTCGATTTGCCGACCCCACCCTTGCCGCTCGCGACCGCGAGCACGCTCCGCACCCCCGGGATCGGCTGCGGGCCGCGCGGGCGCGCGGGTGCGGGCGGCGGTGCCTGCACGATCTCGACCCGGCCGGTGACGCCCGGCATGGCCTCGACCGTGGCGCGCACCGCGGCGGCGATCTGCTCGAGGACGTCCCGCTGCGCGGTAGTCGGCGCGAGATGAACCGTGACGCCCGCCGACGAGACCTCGATATCCTTCACCATCCCGAAGGACACGATGTCGCGGGTGAAGCCGGGGTAGGGGACGCGCTTGAGCGCCTCCAGGATCGCCTCCGGCGTGGGCACCTGTCGCGGTTAGCAACAGCGCCCCACGACCGCAAGGGGGCGTCATTGTTTGGTCGCACAGCGGGCAGTCAGGCACTTCGGTGACGCTCGGGCTGCCCGAATGGGCCGGCGAGACGGGCGCCGCGCTGTGGCACCTGGGTTGCTACCGTCCTTAGAAGGGAATCATGCTCGCCGACCGCGAACGGAAGACGAGTGGCCCACCGCGCGAGGCGGGGCGCATCATCCGCGCCTGGCGCCGGCGCATCGGGCTCACGCAGGAAGGATTGGCACAGGCCCTGAGTGTCACCTTCTCCACCGTGAGCCGGTGGGAGAACGGGCACGTGAAGCCGAGCAAGCTGGCCTGGAAGGCGCTCGAGCAGCTCGCGGCCGAGCGTGGCAACCCGCTCATGGACGACCCCGGCGGAGGCTGAGCGCCGGTTCGATCGGCGGGCCGCCTGTGGTAGACGCAGCCATGCGGCGCGGTCGAGGAACCAGCGGCGAGCGCGCGCAGGGCCGGCAGGCGCTGAACGCGCTGAACACCCCCTTTGCGGGCCTGGGGAAGCAGCTCCGCGCCCTGCCCAAGCCGGCGCCGCCGCGTCCCGCGCCGCGCCCCGAGGAGCCGGACCTCTTCGCGCACGCGATGGA
>JBKPBB010000460.1:0-6754 GCA_046744245.1 Thermodesulfobacteriota bacterium | reverse complement strand
CGGGTGGCGAGCGCGAGCGCCGGCCCCACGGCGCGCGCCGCGAGCGGGAGGATGAGGGCGGCGGGACCGGGCGCCTCGGCCTCGGCCTCCGGCGCCGCCATGGCGAGGCGCTCGAGCCCGAGCGCGAAGCCGACGCCGGCGATGTCTGGACCGCCGAGCGCGGCCACCAGCCCATCGTAGCGCCCGCCGCCGCCGACCGCGTTCTGCGCGCCGAGCCCCTCGGCGACGACCTCGAAGGCCGTCCGGCAGTAGTAGTCGAGCCCGCGCACCAGGCGCGGATTCATCGCGTAGGCGACGTGCTCCTGCTCGAGGAGCGCACGTACTGCGCCCAGGTGCGCGCGGCACCCCTCGCACAGGCTGTCCGCCACCACCGGCGCGCGGGCCATGATCTCCTGGCACGACTCCACCTTGCAGTCGAGCATGCGCAACGGGTTGCGCTCGAGGCGGCGGTGGCAGTCGGGACAGAGCCCCGCCAGGTGGGCGCGTCCGAACTCCCGCAGGCGCTCGCGGTAGACGGGGCGGCAGACGCGATCGCCGACCGAGTTGAGCTCGAGCCGCGTCGCGCGCGCGCCCACGCCGGCGAGGTAGCGGTCGAGCATGACGAGCAGCTCGGCGTCGGCCAGCGGGTCGTCCCGCCCGAGCACCTCGGCGCCGATCTGGTAGAACTGGCGGTAGCGGCCGCGCTGCGGCCGCTCGCGCCGGAACATCGGCCCGCGGTAGAAGAGACGCGCGCTCGGGTCGCTCTGCGCGAGGCCGCCCTCGAGGTACGCGCGCACCACGCCGGCCGTCGCCTCGGGACGCAGCGTGAGCCCGGTCTCGTCGCGGTCCGCGAACGAGTACATCTCTTTCTCGACGATGTCGGTCGTCTCGCCGAGCGAGCGCGCGAAGAGCTCCGTACGCTCCACCACCGGCAGGCGGATCTCGCCGAACCCGTAGCGGGTGAAGAGGCGCTCGGCCGCCTCCTCGAGGGCCCGCCAGCGCCGGCTCTCGTCGGGGAGGACGTCCCGGAAGCCCTTGACGGCGGCGATCGTGTCGGGAACGGACATGGGAGGGGTGAACCGCGGTTTGTAGCAAAGGCCCGCACCCCCTTCAATGCGAGAACGCTTGATAAAGCGGCGCCTTGTCACCACAATGGTGGTCGTGACGTCGTGCGTAGGGTATGGACCACGCTGAGCGAGGCGGAATGCTGTCCACCGGCAACCTGACCGCTCTCTTCCACGAGATGGTGCGCACCGCCATGGCGGCGCAGCAGGTCGCCTCCTCGGAGACGACCGAGTTCTACCTGGTCCAGCTGCTCGAGGGCTTCGCGCGACCCGCGCGCGGCAACCTGCTCGATCCGCCGCTCGCCCTCCACTACCTGGAGGCGTTCCACCTCCCGGCCGCGAAGAGCTACGAGAAGTTGAAGCGCGTCGCCGACACCGCGCTCTTCATCACGGGCGTGTTCGTCGACAGCCTCGAGCGGAGCCTGGTGGGGCCCGAGTACTACACCGCGCTCGGCCGCAACGCCTACGCGCGCCTCTCGGTGCAGTCGTCGCGCGCCCCGCTGGCGAGCCTGTTCGAGGAGCTCGCAGGGCGCTTTCCGGAGTTCGTGCGCGTGCTCGGCGAGATCAGCGCGCAGGAGCTCTTCCGCCGCCAGCAGGACACGCTGCGGCTCTACAAGCGCTGGCTCCACACGCGCGGCCGGCGCGAGGCCGATCTCCTCGTGCGGCGGGGCATCATTCCGTTCGCCCCCCCCACGCAGCGCCGGCACTAGGAGACCGACCCGAGATCTTGTCTCGGGTCGGAACGGATGCGAGCGTGTGACGTCCGTGGATCGTGCGCGGGTCGTGCCGTCGGCCCTGTCCACCGGGTGGCACTCTCGCCCCCGTCCCCGACCCGAGACAAGGTCTCGGGTCGGCGTCCTACGCGAGTGCGGCCTGCGAGCGGCGGGCGTACGCGTGCGGCGCCCAGCGCGCCGCCGGCACGGCCTTGGCGTTGCGCGCCACCACGATGGTGAACAGCGAGCGCGGCGAGGTCTTCCACTGCCGCTCGAGGTGCAGCGTGCGGTGATCGAGCACATCCGAGAGCTGGAGCGTGGTCCAGCCGAGCCAGCGCGTGATCGGGTCGATCGTCCGCTGCAGGCGGGCGATCGCGGGCTTCGGGCTGCGGAAGTGGTTGATGATCGCGATGATGCCGCCCGGGCGGCACACGCGCCGGGCTTCGGCCATCATGCGGTCCGGATCCGGCACCACGCTCACCACGTGGAAGGCCATCACGTAGTCGAAGCTGTCGTCGGGGAACTTCAGGTTGAGCGCATCGCCCTGCTCGAGCGTGATGTGCCGCCAGGCATTGCGGTTCACCTTGTCCTGCGCCCGCTCGAGCATGTCGGGCGCGAGATCGATCCCGGTCACCTGGCAGTGCGAGGGATAGGCGTCGAGGGAGAGCCCGGTCCCGACGCCCAGCTCGAGCACGCGCGCCCCGGGCTCGACCGCGAGCGAGCGGATGACCCTGGCGATGCGCGGATAGAAGACGCGCCGGAAGAGCAGGTCGTAGAGGTGCGAGAACTCGTAGTAGAGGCGGCTTTCGTGCGGCTGCGCGTTCGCCAGAGCCATGGGTCTCCTCCGTGTCGTCAGCTGCCCGGACCCTGAAACGTCCGGGACGCCGGCCCCCTATCGCGAACGCCCGCTCCGGGGTGCCGCACCCTTCATGCGGCGGTCGTCCCTCGCAGCTGCCGCTTGAAGGAAGTGATGTCCCGCTTGCGGAAGCGCCACTGCCGGCCGCGCTTGAAGGCGGGCAGGACGTTCTTCCGCGCCAGCTCGTTCACCGCATCCGGACTGCAGTCGAGGATCTCGGCGACCTCTTTGCTGTTCAGCAAGCTATCTTCAACGTCCAACATGGCACCGCCCGCGGCAGATGCGGGACGGTGTTCTGGTAGCAGGGCGCTACGCAGACGTCAAGGAACGCAGAATTCCCGTGCGTTCTCGGTGGCTTGAGCCCTTCCGGGAGGAGCGCCCGGACCTCCGGCTCGAGACGCTCGGTGCCCGCCAGCGCGCCAGCCGCGGCCGGAAGACGACGCCGACACGGTCGCCGACCCGCACCGGCAGCTCTCCGGGCCCGAAGCCGAGCACCCATCGCCGCACCCCCGTCCGCGCCTCCCCTCCCCCGCCGGCGCCCGCCGCCGGCTCGCGTCAGCGCCGCGCCTGCCGTCCCTCCAGGTAGAGCACCACCGGGCTCGCCACGTAGATCGACGAGTACGTGCCCACGATGAAGCCGACCAGCAGCGCGAATGCGAAGCTGTGGATCACCGGGCCGCCCAGCACGAAGAGCGCTGCGGTGACGAGGATCGCCGTGCCGCTCGTGATCAGCGTTCGCGACAGCGTCTCGTTGATCGAGATGTTCATGATGGTGGCCAGGCTCTCGCGCCGCATCTTCTTCATGTTCTCGCGGATGCGGTCCGAGACGATGACGGTGTCGTGCACCGAGTAGCCCACCACCGTGAGCAGCGCCGCCACCGTGGTCAGGTCGAACTCCATGCGCGCGATGGCGAGCGCCCCGAACGTCATGAGCACGTCGTGCAGGAGCGCGATCGCGGCCCCGACCCCGAAGCGCAGCTCGAAGCGGAGGGCGATGTAGACGCCCATGACCAGGGTCGCCGCCAGCACGGCGAGCGTCGCGCTCCGCCCGAGGTCCTTCCCGACCTTCGGTCCCACCGTCTCCACGCGCAGCACGTCGTAGGTGCCCTCGACGAACTTCTCGCGCAGGTCCGCCTTGATCGCGTCGGACACCGAGCTGCTGCCGCCCTTCTCCGCGCCGCGGACCCGGATCTGGAACTCGTTGCCCGCCCGTCCCACGTCCTGCACCAGCGCCTCGCCGAGCTCGGGTTTGAGCAGCGCCGCGCGCACATCGCCGATCGGCGTGGGCGCCGCGAACTTGACGTGCACCATGGTGCCGCCGACGAAGTCGATGCCCCAGTTGATGCCGCCGACGTAGGCCCAGGCGAGGCCGACGGCGATCGTCGTCCACGAGAGGAGCAGCATCTTGAAGCGTAGCCCGACGAAATCGATCCGCGTCCCGGGCGGGATCAGCTCGAAGAAGCGGTGCTGGACGGGGGCCGGCGGCTCCGCGCCGCGGGCCGGGCGGCTGGTGGCCATGGGGCTCGAATCCCCCTTCATACGCTCACCGTGGCGAGGCGCCGCCGCGAGGTGAGGAAGTCGTAGACCACGCGCGTGCCGAACACCCCGGTGGCCAGGCTGGTCAGGATGCCGAGGCAGAGGGTCACCGCGAAGCCGCGCACCGGGCCGCTGCCGAACTGGAACAGGATGAGCCCCGAACAGAAGGTGGTGACGTTCGAGTCGCGGATCGCGTACCAGGCCCGCTCGTAGCCCGCCTCGATCGCCGCGCGCGGCGTCTTTCCCAGGCGCAGCTCCTCGCGGATGCGCTCGAGGATGAGGACGTTGGCGTCGACCGCCATCCCGATGGTGAGCACGATGCCGGCGATGCCCGGGAGCGAGAGCGTGAAGCCGAAGGCGGCGAAGGCGCCCACCAGGAGGAGGACGTTCAGCAGGAGGGCCCCGTCGGCGATCACGCCGCCACCGCGGTAGTAGACCAGCATGAAGAGGACCACGAGCGTTCTCCCGACCACGAACGAGAGCACGCCCTTGTGGATCGAGTCCTGCCCGAGCGACGGGCCGACCGTGCGCTCCTCGATCAGCTTGAGCGGCGCGGGGAGCGCGCCGTTGCGCAGCACGTTGGCGAGGTCCTGGGCCTCGGTGAAGTCGAAGTGGCCGCGGATGAGCCCCCGGCCGCCGGTGATCGGGTCCTCGATCACCGGCGCCGACTCGACCACGCCGTCCAGGACGATGGCGAGCTGGCGACCGACGTTCGCGCTCGTGATCTCGCCGAACTCCTTGGTGCCGCGCGCGTCGAGCACGAAGTTCACCACCATGCCCTCGGTGGCCGCGCCCTGTCCGACGCTCGCATCGGTCAGCACGTCCCCGGTCATGAGCGTGCGCCGCTCGAGCAGGTAGCTCGTGCGGCGGCCCTTCTCGCTCTTGCCCGGCACCACCTGCACGTTCGGGCCCGGGTGGTCGATCGTCCCCGCCTCCGGCCCGCGCGCCACCAGCTTGAACTCGAGGAGCGCCGTGCGGCCGATCAGCTCCTTGGCGCGCTGCGGGTCCTGGATGCCCGGGAGCTGCACCACGATCTCGTCGCTGCCCTGGGCCTGCACCGTCGGCTCCGCCACCCCGAACTGATCGATGCGGTTGCGGATGATCTTGAGGGCCTGCTCCTGCACGTTGTCGCGCAGGCGCTGCACCTCGCGCGGCTCGAGGGTGTAGGCGAGGTCGCCCGCCTCGGCGTCGGGCTCGGGCACCGCGACCAGGTTCGGGAAGCGGTCCTTCACCAGCTCCTCGACCTGCGCGCGCTTGTCCTTGTTGGCGAGCTGCAGCTGGATGGTGCGCCCCTTCCGCTCGACCGACGCGGCGCCGATCTGCTCCTCGCGCAGCACGCGCTCCAGCTCCTGCAGCTGCCGATCGACCGTGTTGTCGATCGCCTGGTCGATGTCGACGCCGTAGAGGAGATGGGTCCCGCCCTGCAGGTCGAGGCCCAGCCGGATCGGCTGGCGCCAGGGCCAGAACGCGGGTGCCGGCCGCACGAAGCTCGGCACCAGGAAGACGAGGGCGGCCACCGCCAGCGCCACGTACAGCGCGCCCCGGGTGAGTACCGATCGGCTCACGACTTCTCCCGCTCCTTCTCTCGCACCTCGAGGGCCGGGCCCTTCGCGACCGTCTGGATCGCGCTGCGGTCCACCTCGACCTGCACGTTGCGGGCGATCTCCACGGTCACCACCTTCTCCGCCACGCCCGTCACCCGGCCGTGGATGCCCGAGGCCATCACCACCCGGTCGCCCCGCTTGAGCGCGGCGACCATCTGCTCGTGCTCCCGGCGGCGCTTCTGCTCGGGGCGGAAGAGGACGAGGTAGAAGACCCCCACCAGCGCGAGCAGCGGGAGCATCTGGACGAGGGGCGGCGCGCTCCCGTCCGCCCCCTGCCCGAAGAGATTGCCCACCTTACGCCCACGCCCCGGCGGCGGCCGCCGCCCGCGCCGGGAAGCTTCCCTCCGCCAGCGCGGCGCGCATCTCGCGCATCAGGTGCAGATAGAAGTGCAGGTTGTGCAGCGTGGCGAGCTGGGCGCCGAGCATCTCGCGCGCCAGCACCAGGTGCCGGAGCGCGCCCCGGCTGAAGCGCGTACAGGTGTAGCACGGGCAGCCGTCCTCGACCGGACGCGCGTCCCGAGCGTGCGCGGCGTTGCGGATCATCAGCTTGCCTCGTCGGGTGAAGAGCGTCCCGTTCCGGGCGTTGCGGGTGGGCAGGACGCAATCGAAGAGGTCATATCCCATCGCCGCGAAGCGAAGCAAATCGCGCGGCGTGCCGACGCCCATCAGGTAACGGGGCCGCGCGGCCGGGAGGAGCGCCACCGTGGCGGCCGCGATGCGGCCCGTCTCCTCCCGCGGCTCGCCGACCGAGAGGCCGCCCGCCGCGTAGCCGTCGAAGCCGAGCCTGGTGAGCGCCCGCGCGCTCTCCGCCCGCAGCGCCGGGTCGAGCCCGCCCTGCACGATCCCGAAGAGCGCGGTCGCCGCCTGCGTCCGCGCCGCGAGGCCGCGCCCCGCCCACGCGCTCGTGCGCGCGACGGCGCGCACCACCTGCTCGCGCGGCGCGGCCGCCGGAAGGCACTCGTCGAGCGACATGGCGATGTCGACGCCGAGCGCCTCCTGCAC
>JBKPBB010000181.1:0-3604 GCA_046744245.1 Thermodesulfobacteriota bacterium | reverse complement strand
GCCGACCCGGCGCTCGTGTCCAACAGCGAGAACCTGTGCGACCTCCTGCAGGCCGGGTTCGAGGAGCTGCACGTCCTGGCCAGGGTCGAGCGGCCCGAACGGCTAGGTCCAGTGCGCTCCGAGCGCCAGCGCCGCGCGACGGCCCCCAGCCAGGTTGCTTGAAATCCCGTCGCTGACCGCTCGGCCAGCCGTCCCTGCCAGGCGCCGGACGGCCCCGAAGGCTCCAGCGTCCGGAGCGCCTCGGTCACGGCTCGCCGCTCCCAGCCGAGCGCGGTGAAGATGGTGACATCGAACATGAAGTGAGACCCGGCAGCTACTACAAACCGATCGGTCAGGCAATCACTGGCCGATCGGTCAGGGACGCGATTTCAGGCCACCTGGCTGGGCGCCGCCGGCGGCCGGCGCTTGCGCTCGGGGCGGACGGGGCCTCGCCGCTCGGCCCGCTCGACCCCGGCAAGGACGCGGAGCTCATCGAACCCGGCCTGGAGGAGGTCGCAGAGGCTCTCGCCGTTGGGCACCAGGGCCGGGTCGGCCGTGATGCCGATGGTGAGCGTGTCGGCGTAGCTCAAGATCGCGAAGGCGAGGCCCACCCCCTGCGTGAGCGGCACGACGGGGACGAGCTTCTCGAGCCGCTTCCCCTGCACGTAGAGCGACACGAGCGGCCCCGGCACGTTGGTGCAGACGGTGTTGATGGGTGAGGCCTGCACCTGGAGCCAGCCGAGGGGCTTCTGCACCGCCGCCGGCAGGAGGTCCATCAGATCGAGCGCGCGCGTGAAGCGTGCCGCCTGGCCGCGCTCCTTCAGGTGCACGGTCGCCGCCCGCACCTGGCGCAGGCGCTCGAGCGGGTCGAAGATGCGGACCGGGAGCGGCGCCACCAGCATCGACACGCGATTGCCGAGCTTCAGGTGCTCGTCGCTCCGCCGCACGTTGACCGGCAGCATGGCGCGCAGCTCGATGCGGTCGGGGTTCAGACCCGCGCGCTCGAGATAGGTGCGCAGCGCGGCGCTGATGGTCGACAGCACGACGTCGTTCACCGTGCCGCCGAGGCGGTCCTTCACCGCCTTCACCTCGTTGAGGGAGAAGGTCGTCCACACGATCCGGCGGAGGATGCTCACGTGGCCGTTGAAGGGCGTGGAGGGGACGTCGGACAGCACCATGCGGCCCAGCTCGGCGACGGCGTCGGCCGCATGCCCGAGCTCGGCGAGCGCGCGGCGGGGGTTGCGCACCAGGTCGGCCACCGCCTGCACGCGCGCGAGGCCGTCCTGCACGCCCTCGCGCACGGCGCGCACGAGCTGCGCCGTGGGCGTCGGCAGCGGCGGCGCCTCCCGCACCCCCTCCGGCGGCGGCACCGGCGCGGGGTTGGGGCTCGGGTCGAACATCACGCCGAGGAGCTGCACCCCGCTGACGCCGTCGACCATGCAGTGATGCACCTTGGCGAAGATGACGCTCCGGTCGCCGCAGTAGCCGTCGATCTGGTGCAGCTCCCAGAGCGGCCGCGAGCGCTTGAGCGGCTGCGCGAAGAGGCGGCTCACGAGCGTGACGAGCTGCTCGTCGCCGCCCGGCGGACGGAGCTTGTGGTGCAGCACGTGATGGCGGATGTCGAACTGCGGGTCGGGCTCCCAGGTGGGATGCGCCAGGTTGAGCGGCACCGACACCACGCGCTCGGTGTAGCGCGGGATGAGGTGCATGCGCGCGGCGAGGTCGGTGAGCAGCCGCTCGAAGTCGATCGCCCCCTCGACCGTGTACACGCCGCCCACGTGCAGGAGCTGCCCGGTGCGCTCGAGGTAGTAGAAGGCCGCATCGAGCGACGTCATGCGGCTGCTGCCGTTGGTGGGCTCCGACATCGGCCGCCTCAGGTGCCTTCGAGGACGAACGTCACCTGCACGGTGGCGCGGTACTCGGCGATCTTGCCGTCCTCGACCGCGGCGTTCTCCTTCAGCACCTCGATCCCGGTGATGCCGCGCAGCGTCTTGTTGGCCCGCTCGAGGGCGTTGCGGACCGCGTCCTCCCAGCTGTGCGGCGAGGCGCCGATGACCTGCGTGATGCGTGCGACCGCCATGATCTCCTCAGTCCAGGACGAAGGTGATTTTCATGTCGACCCGATACTCGACGATCAGCCCGCGCTCGACCTTGACCCGCTTGCCGACCACCTCGAGCCCGGTGATGCCGCGCAGCGTGCGCGCCGCGCGCGCCATCCCCTCCTCGACCGCCTCCCGGAAGCCGTCGGGGGACGAGGCGATGATCTCGGTGACCCGGGCGACCGCCATCCGACCCCGCCGTAACAGAGTTGCGCGACCTGGCGCAAGCTCCGCTTTGGCGGCCATACTGCCGGCCCCATGGGAGCGCTCGCCCTCGCCCGCCGCCACCTCCGGGGCCAGGGCGCGCGCGCCGCGCTCACCGCGGCGGGGGTGGCCTGCGGGGTTGCGCTCGTGGTCGCCATCCGGGTCATCAACGCGAGCACGCTCGCCTCGTTCACCGACGCGATCGAGGACCTGGCCGGGACGGCGGCCCTCCAGGTGCGGGGGCCGGGGCCTTTCCCGGAGACCGTCGCGGAGCAGCTCCGCGCGATCCCCGGCGTCGACCACGCCGTCCCGATCGTCACCACGACCTTCTTCGGCGCCGAGCCGCCGATCGGGGGCGAGGCCCTCTCGGTCTTCGCCGCCGACGTGACCGACGGCCACGCCATCCGGACGCTCCACCTGGTCAAGGCCGGCGAGCACGTGGTCGACGACCCGCTCGGCTTCCTCGTCGACCCGCGCAGCGTGATCGTGACCGACGTGCTCGCCGCGCGGCTCGGCGTGACGGCGGGCGCGAGGCTCCCGCTGCGCACGCCGCACGGCCTCGAGACCTTCACCGTGCGCGGCGTGCTGCCGCCCGGCGGCGTCGGGCGGGCCTTCGGCGGCAACCTGATCCTGATGGACGTGGTCGGCGCGCAGCTGGTGCTCGGCGAGGACGGGCTCATCGATCAGGTGGACGTGACCCTGGAGCCCGGCGTGCGGGTGGAGGACGTGGAGCAACGCCTCCACGCCGCGCTCCCCGCGGGGCTCGAGGCGATCCGCCCCGCGCGCCGCGGCGAGCAGATCGAGCGCTACCTGGCCTCCTTCCAGACGCTGCTCTCGGGGCTCTCGGGCCTGGCGCTCCTGGCGGCCATCTTCGTCGTCGGCAGCGCGGTCGCCACCTCGGTCGCCGCCCGCCGCCGCGAGCTCGGCATCCTCCGCTGCGCGGGCGCCGAGCGGCGCCAGGTGGCCGCGCTCGTGCTGGGCGAAGCGCTCGCCACGGGGATCGTCGGCGCCGCCGCGGGCGTGCCGCTCGGCATCGTGCTCGCGCGCCTCCTCCTCCGCACCGTGACCGAGTCGACCGAGCTCATCTTCTCGATGAAGGTGTTCACCGCCCGGCTCGAGGTGTCCACGTGGGCGCTCGCCGGAGGCGTCGCCACCGGCATCGGGGCCGCGGTCCTCGCCGCCTGGCTCCCCGCGCGCGACGCCGCGCTGGTGTCGCCGCTCGTCGCCGTGCGCACGGCCGCGGAGGCAAACCCGATGCGCCGTTGGCGGCCGCGCTGGGCGATCGTCGCGGCGGTCGCGCTCACAGGCGGCGCGCTCTGGGC
>JBKPBB010000162.1:0-3193 GCA_046744245.1 Thermodesulfobacteriota bacterium | reverse complement strand
GGCACTTGCCTGCAAGAGCCCCACGGCATGCTCGTTGCTGCCTAACCCCGACTGCGTGCGGATCCGTCTCTTCCCTCGTCTAGGCTTTGGGGCCCGCCTCGGGCTCGCCACCTCCGCGCTCGTCGTCCTCGTGTGCATCGTCCAGAGCTGGATCCTGGCGCAGCGCGGCCTGGACCACCTCCGCCAGCACCTGATCGAGACCGGTCGCAACGCGAGCGCGCAGCTCGCGAGCGAGGTCGGCGCCACGATCCTCACCGGCAGCGTCGACCGTCTCCGCGAGCTGGCCGACCAGGCCCGGGCGCGCAGCGGTGTGCGCTACGCCCGCTTCTTCGACCGGCACGGGTTGCTGCTCGTCTCGGCCGGGAACCCGCCGACCGGTGCGCCGCCGGCGGCGGCCGCCGCCGCGCCGGCCGGTCCGATTGCGGTGGGTGCCGACTTCTGGGAGTTCCAGGCGCCGATCCTCGTGGCCGAGCCAAGCGCGCGTCAGCTCCACGCGCCAGCGGCGCTCGTCGCGGGCGGGCGGGCTGGGACGGTCGCCGTTGGCATCTCGCGCGAGTCGCTCCAGATCCTGCAGCGCCGCACCGTCACCACCGCCGCCCTCTTCACCGCACTCTTCACCGTGGTCGCCGTTCTGGCGGCGGTCGTGCTCACGCGCGCCATCACCCGACCGCTCACCGCCCTCGCCTCAGCGGCTGATGCGATTGCGCGCGGCGACCTCCACGCCAAGGTGGAAGTGCCGACGCACGACGAGATCGGCCGCCTGGCCCGGTCGTTCAACGCGATGGTCGAGAGCCTGACGGGGAGTCGCGCTGCGCTGGAGGAGAAGGTCGCGGAGCTGGAGCGGGCGAACCGGCTCAAGTCCGAGTTCCTCGCCACGGTCTCGCACGAGCTGCGCACGCCACTGAACGTCATCATCGGCTACGCCGAGATGCTGGCCGACGGGACAGGCGGGCACCTCGACGAGGAGCAGGCGAACATGATCGCCGCCATCGAGCGCTACTCGCGGCAGCAGCTCGACCTGATCGCCAACGTGCTCGACTTCGCGCGTCTCAGCTCCGGCCATATCTCGTTCCAGGTCGAGCGCTTCGCCCTGGCCCCGCTGCTCACCGAGATCCAGACCCTCCATACGGGCCGGCTCCGCAACCCGCGCCTCGGCCTCACGGTCACGATCGAGCCGGGCCTCCCGATGTTCGAGACCGACCGCGTGAAGCTGCAGGAGATCGTCCACAATCTGGTCGACAACGCGGTCAAGTTCACGCAGGCGGGGAGGGTCGCCGTGGTGGCGCACGCGGAAAGAGGCTCCGGTCGGGTCGTGATCGAGGTCAGCGACACCGGCCCTGGCATCCCGGCCGAGGACCTGGACACCATCTTCGACGCCTTCCACCAGGTCGGCGAGAGCAGCACCCGCTGCACCGGCGGTGTCGGGCTCGGGCTGAGCATCGTGAAGCAGCTCGTGAACGCGCTCGGCGGGACCGTCTCCGTGACCAGCCGAATCGGAGAGGGCTCCACGTTCCGGATCGACGTCCCTTGCTGCCTTCGAGCGCCGGACGCTCCTGCCCCCGAGACCGCGCCGACCGCGGTCGTGGCCCTCGACGGAGTCACGCGCAAGGTGGCGAGGCTGCCGCGGCGCACGCGCGCGTCGGGGACGCGCACGGCGCGTTCCGCCGCGAAGTAGCGGCCCCGACGCCGCGAGTGCCCCTGCGGTAGTGACCCCTGGGCTCCTGCCACCCGCGTCTACTCTGCCAGCGCCGCCGCGATCGCGTCGTGCGCGTTCTCCGCCTCCGCGTCGCTGAGCACGAGCGGGGGCGCCAGGCGGACCACCGTGTCGCGGTGCAGCGTCCAGTTGAGGATGAGGCCGCGCTCGAGCGCGCGCCGCGCGAAACGCGCGCACGCCGCCGCCTCGGCGAACTCGAGGCCGAGGAGGAGGCCGAGGCCGCGGGCCGCGACGAGACCGCCGCGTCCGACGAGCGCGTAGAGGCGCTCGAGCATGCGGGCGCCGAGCGCCGCGGCGCGAGCCGGCAGATCCTCGCGCAGGAGCACCTCGAGCGCCGCCAGGCCGGCCGCGCAGGAGAGCGGGTGACCCCCGAAGGTCGTCACGTGCGCGAGCGGCGGGTCGTGGCCGAGCGTGGCCATCACCGCCGGGCTCCCGACGAAGGCGCCGAGCGGGAGCCCGCCGCCGAGCGCCTTGGCGAGCACGAGCAGGTCCGGCGCCACGCCCCAGTGCTGGTGCGCGAACAGACGTCCCGTGCGCCCGAAGCCCGTCACCACCTCGTCGAGGACGAGCAGCGCGCCGGTCTCGTCGCAGCGGCGGCGGAGCGTGGGCAGGAACGCCGGCCCGGGGATGCGGACGCCGGCCTCGGCCTGCACCGGCTCGACCACGGCCGCCGCGGTGTGCGCGTCGATCGCCGCCAGCGCGGCCACGTCGTCGAAGGGAAGGCGCGTCACCTCGGGCAGCAGCGGCTCGAAGGGTGCGCGGTAGACGGGGTTTCCGCCGATCGAGAGGGCGCCCAGCGTGTCGCCGTGGAAGCCGCCCTCGAAGGCGACGATGCGCCGCCGGCGGGTATGCTTGCGCGCCGTCTTGAGCGCGCCCTCGATCGCCTCGGCGCCGCTCGAGGTGAAGTAGACGACCGCGAGCGGCGGCGCGAGGAGCCCAGCGAGACGCGTCGCGAGGCGCACCTGCGCCTCCTGCACGAACTCGCCGTAGACCATGACGTGGAGATGCCGCTCGGCCTGCGCGCGCAGCGCCGCCACCACCTCGGGGTGCGTGTGGCCGACGTTCGCGACCCCCATGCCGGCGAGCAGGTCCAGGTACGCGCGGCCGCCGGCGTCCCACACCGTCGAGCCGGCGGCGCGCGCCACCTCGATGCCGAGGGGTGCGGGCGACGTCTGGCACACGTGGCGGAGGAAGAGCGCCGCGAGGTCGTCGCTCACGGCTCGACCTCGAGCAGGGGCTCCGCGCGGCGGCCGAGGAGGACGCCGAGAGGCGCGTGCTGTCCGCGCGGCCACGAGAGGGGTGGCCGCTGCATGCGTCCGACGGGGCAGACGCGCGCGACGCCGCGGGCGCGGAGCGCGGCGACGAGCGGCGCCGGGTCGATGCCGGCCAGACCCAGGCACTCGATCCGACCCGGCGGCAGCAGCTCCGGCAGCTCGCGTACGTCGCGGAGCGGGTGCACGCGCACGGTGCGGCGGCCGG
>JBKPBB010000064.1:0-5674 GCA_046744245.1 Thermodesulfobacteriota bacterium | reverse complement strand
GACCCGCGTGCCCTTCAGGACGGGCTCACCGCCGCAGACCTTCGGGTGGCGCACAATGCGGCGTCGGTAGTCCATGGCGCGTCGTCGCCGGGCTGATCGTACGCGAATTTGCCCTTTCATGAACCGCCCCCGACTGCCTTGGACCGGAATACCGCGCTGGCTTCCCGGAACGAACGGGGGCCAGCGTACCGCAAGCCGGCTCCGCGCCGAAGCGCTCGACACGTGCCTCGGCCCGGGTGATCGCCGCGTGGACGTCCGTGGTCAGGTCGATGACGACGAAGCCGCGCACGGCGGGGCCCTCCAGGATTGCTGGAGCCCGAGGCGGGCCCGTGCCATAAGCATGACCTCGGGGTCCCCGCGGGCACCCGGCGCGCTCCCAGCGGGCGGAGGGGAGGACGGATGGCAAGGATCGGGAGGGCACTCGCCGTGACGTCGCTGGCGGTCCTGGGAATCGCCGGCTGCCGCAACGTCCAGACGCCCGCGGGTTACGTGGGCTACGTGACCCAGGGAGCGATCCTCGGCAGGAGTCGCTTCTACGCCCTGCAGAGCGGACCGACGTCCTCTGGGCTCGGCTGGCTGCTGAGCGTCATCAACGTGAGCGTGACGCCGTACACCTACACCGAGGACTTCACCGGGGACAACGCCGTCCTCTCGCGTGACAACCTGCGCGTCTCGTTCCGGGTCCACCTGCTCTGGAAGGTCGAGAGCGAGCGGGTGAAGGACCTCGTCGAGCACTACACCACGCTCGACATGGGGAAGCGGTCGGAGGAGGTCGTGCGCGTCGCCTACGACAACTTCCTCCGCGAGCCGCTGCGCACCTATGCTCGCGACGAGGTCCTGAAGCTGAACGGGCTCGAGATCAAGGACCGGATCACGGAGGTCGGCGACTCGATCGCCAAGCGCATGGGGACCCTCACCAAGGATACGCCCTTCGCCGTCATCAGCGCGGTGGTCGGCAACATCCAGTACCCGAAGGAGGTCGCCGACGCGGTGGCCGAGAAGATGGCCGCCACGCAGGTCCTGGAGCGGAAGCAGACCGAGATCGAGATCGAGCAGCGCGAGGCGCAGAAGCGCGTCGTGCAGGCCGAGGGCATCGGCAAGGCCATGGCGATCATCAACGAGCGGCTGACCAGCCAGTACCTCCAGCACGAGGCGATCGAGGCGCAGAAGGCGATGGTCGGCTCGCCGAATCACTCCACCGTCTACCTTCCCGTCGGCCCCATGGGCGTGCCGCTGGTGGGCACGCTGGAGCACGGGAAGTAGCGCTCACCGACCGCCGGCGGCCGTCGGGCGGAAGAGCCGCGACTCCGTCACCGGCAGCGCGAGCGCGTGGCGCCGCATCCAGTCGAGCGCCACCTGCGAGGCGAGCAGCTTCACCCAGTCGCGTGTGCCCCAGAGCTGGTAGCGGCGCGTCACCACGCTCGCCTCGGAGGCGAGCCCGAAGCACACCGTGCCGACGGGCTTCTCCGGCGTGCCGCCGTCGGGCCCCGCGATCCCCGTCGTCGACACGCCGATCGACGCCCCGAACGCCCGCCGCGCGCCCGCCGCCATCTCGCCCGCCGTCTCCTCGCTCACGGCGCCGTGGGCAGCGAGCGTCTCGCGCCGGACGCCGAGCAGATCCTGCTTCGCGCGGTCGGCGTACGCCACCACCGCGCCGCGCACGTACGCCGAGCTGCCCGGCACGTTGGTGAGCCGGTGGCCGACGAGGCCGCCGGTGCACGACTCGGCGAGCGCGACGGTGAGGCGGCGCTCGCCGAGGAGGCGCCCAACCACCTCCTCCAGGGTGACGGCGCCCTCGCCGTAGACGTAGGGACCGATGCGCGCGCGGATGCGCGCCGCGAGCGCATCGAGGCGCGCCCTGGCTTCGTCCGGCCGCCCGTGCACCACGACGCGCAGCGAGATCTCCGGGAAGCTCGCGCGGAACGACACGCGCCCCTCGGAGGGATCGATCGCGCCCGCAACCATCTCGTCGAGTCCCGACTCGGTCAAGCCGAAGGTCTGGAACACGCGTGCGAGGTAGACCTGGTCGCCGCCGCGGAGCTCGACCAGCCACGGCAGCACCGTCTCCTCCATCATCGGCTTCATCTCCCGCGGCACGCCGGGGAGGACGACCAGGTGCTTCGCCCCGTGCGCCAGGCGGTAGCCGGGCGCGGTGCCGAGCGCGTTTGGGATCACGATCGCGCCGCGCGGGAGCAGCGCCTGCTTCAAGTTGTTGGCCGGCATCTCGCGCCCGAAGGCCTCGAACAGCCGCCGGATGCGGGCCGCCTGCTCGGCGTCCTCGATCAGGGGCACGCCCACCACCTCGGCGACCACCTCGGAGGTGAGGTCGTCGGCGGTGGGGCCGATGCCGCCGGTCGAGATGACGACGTCGGCCAGCTCGAGCGCCCGCCGCCACGCCCACACCAGCCGATCGTGGTGGTCGCCGACGGTGAGCACGACGGCCAGCTCGAGGCCGATCTCGAACAGCTTGTCGGCGATCCAGCTCGAGTTGGTGTCGACGATGCGCCCGGTCGTGAGCTCGTCCCCGGTCGAGAGGACGGCCGCGCGGAGCGTCACAGGAGCCACAGGAGCAGCCGGGCGAGGAGGCCCGCGTAGGCCCCGGCCACGAGGTCGTCCCCCACCACCCCGAGGCCGCCCTCGATCTGGCTGTCGATCAGGTTCGCGGGGAAGGGCTTCACGATGTCGAAGATGCGGAAGAGCACGAAGGCCAGCCCGACGCCGAGCCAGGTGCCGGGCAGGAAGAGGCCGGCCAGCACCATGCCCGCCACCTCGTCGATGACGATGTGGGAATGGTCCCGGCCCTCCAGCATGTGCTCGGCTCGCCCGGCCGACCAGACGGCCAGGGCCACGATGCCGAGGAGCAGCGCCGCGTAGCCCGCGCGCGAGCCAGCGCGCAGCGCCGCCAGGGCGGGCAGGAAGGCCGCCGCGACCAGCGAGCCGAGCGTGCCCGGCGCGACCGGCGCGCGGCCGACACCGCCCACCGTTGCCAGCGCCAGGGCGAGCGTGTCCACTCCCGCTCCGTAGAGGCTCGCCCTGGGGTCCGTCAAATACCCCTGGGGGCCCGTCCGCTGCTCGCGCGCTCCGCGCGCTCCGCTGCTCCGATGCCCCCAGACCCCGTCGGCCAACATGAGCGCTCTCGCGCTCGGCCTCCCCGTAAACTCACCTGGGAGCCCGTCCCCCGCGCGCGCTGCAGTGGTCTTCCTCTTTTGGAAATCGACTTGGGAAATGCTACGGGAGAGGCGCCCATGGGGGAGATGAAGCGACTGCTGCGGGGGGCGAAAATCGATCCCCCGCCGGTAACACCGAAGACGAGCGTCACCGAGCTCGTCGACAGGGCCTTCCTCGCCTATAACGGGGCCCGCCTGCGCGAGGCGGCGCAGCTCTTCACGCGCCAGCTGCTCGCCGACGACGTGACCATCGGGGTCAGCCTGAGCGGCGCGCTCACGCCCGCCGGCCTCGGCATGTCGTGCCTGATCCCGCTCATCGAGGCCGGCTTCATCGACTGGATCGTCTCGACCGGGGCGAACCTCTACCACGATACGCACTTCGGGATCGGCCTCACCATGCACCGCGGCCGGCCCGACCTGAACGACGTGCTGCTCAAGAAGGACGAGGTCGTGCGCATCTACGACATCGTCTTCGACTACAAGGTGCTGCTCGACACCGACGCCTTCTACCGGAAGATCCTCTTCGCGCCCGAGTTCCAGCACGAGATGGGCACCGCAGAGTTCCACCACCTGATCGGCCGCGTGGTGGCGGAGCGGCAGCGCGCGCTCCGGCTCACCCGCCGGTCGCTCATCGCCGCGGCGTACGAGTACGGCGTGCCCGTCTACACCTCCTCGCCGGGCGACAGCTCGATCGGCATGAACGTGGCCGCGCTCGCCATCGAGGGTTGCAAGCTCAAGATCGACGTCTCGCGCGACGTGAACGAGACCGCCGCCATCGTGCTCGGGGCCAAGCGCTCGGGCGGGAAGTCGGGCGTGCTCATACTCGGCGGCGGGTCGCCCAAGAACTTCGTCCTCCAGACCGAGCCGCAGGTGCAGGAGGTGCTCGGCATCGAGGAGAAGGGGCACGACTACTACATCCAGTTCACCGACGCGCGCGTCGACACGGGCGGCCTCTCGGGCGCGACGCCGAGCGAGGCCGTGAGCTGGGGCAAGGTCGACCCCGACCGCCTGCCCGACACCGTCGTCTGCTACTGCGACTCGACCATCGCGCTCCCGCTGCTCACCGCCTACGCGCTCGCCAACCATCCCCCGCGGAAGCCGAAGCGGCTCTACGAGCGGCGCGATGCGCTCATGGCGGAGCTCCTCCGCGAGTACCACGCGGCGCACAACTTCGGCCCCGACGGCGGCTTGAAGCCGCGCCGATGACGGCCTTCGCGCGCGAGCGCGAGCTGGCCGAGCGTGCCGCGCGAGAGGCCGGGGCGATCGTCCGCCGCTGGTACGAGCGGGGCGTCGGCGTGGCGGAGAAGGCGCCGGACAACCCGGTCACCAGGGCCGACCTGGAGGCCAACGCGTGCATCCGCGCGCTGCTCGCCGCCACCTTCCCCGACGACGGCTGGCTCTCCGAGGAGACCGCCGACTCGACCGAGCGGCTCCGCAAGCGCCGGGTCTGGGTGGTCGACCCGCTCGACGGCACCAAGGAGTTCATCCAGCACATCCCCGAGTTCTGCATCTGCATCGCGCTGGTGGAGGACGGCCGGCCGGTGGTCGCGGTCGAGTACAACCCGGCCGCGGACCGCCTCTACGCCGCCGTGCGCGGCCAGGGCACGACGGTGAACGGCGCGCCCGCACAGGTGAGCCGGACGGCGCGCGTGCCCGACGCGCTCGTGCTCGCCAGTCGCTCCGAGGACCAGCGCGGCGAGTGGGACGTGTTCAAGGGCTGCGTGCGCGTGAAGCTCACGGGCAGCGTCGCGTACAAGCTCGCCGAGCTGGCGACGGGCGCGGCGGACGCGACCTTCACCCTCACGCCGAAGAGCGAGTGGGACCTCTGCGCGGGCAGCCTGCTGGTCGAGGAGGCGGGCGGGCGGGTGACGGACCTCGAGGGGGCGGCGCTCAGGTTCAATCAGGCGAAGACGCTGCGGCCCGGGATGATCGCGTCGAACGGGGTGCTGCACGCGGGGCTGCTGGCGCTGATCGCGGAGTGGGGCGCGCGCGCTGGCTAGCCAGTAGACTCGAGGTGGCGTCGGGGCATGGCGCCCGAGCAACCCCCGAACTGTTGACAGCCATCCGGCGTTCGACGATCTCCTCCAGCCGGTGCGGTCCTGGCGCCACATTGCGATCGGGGGCGGGCTGTTCGTGATCGCGCTCGCGCTCCGTCTCCACTTCTTCTGCGGCTTCATCCTGGCAGACGACATGATCGAGGTCCCGATGCTGCGCATGATCACGTTCCAGGGACCGCTTTGGAACGACCAGCTCCACGCCCGCTTCGGCGGCTGGGTGCTCAACTTCCTCACCCTGAAGCTCCTCGGGTTCAACGAGGTCGCGCTCTTCCTTCCGACGGTCGTGATCTCCGCGAGCTTCCCGGTCCTCGCCTACGTCCTACTGGTGGGCGGCGGCTACGGACCGCTGCCGGCCGCGCTCGCCGGCGCCTACGTCGCCTCCGCCCCCTTCGAGGTCCTCCTCGGCGCCTTGCGGGCGAACGACCTCTACCTGGCCTGGTTCATGGCCCT
>JBKPBB010000428.1:0-5502 GCA_046744245.1 Thermodesulfobacteriota bacterium | reverse complement strand
GTACTGGTCGAGCGCGGCGAGCGAGTACCTCGCCGACTACTACCGGCAGTACGAGACGACCTGGACCGCGCGGCGGGCCAGCCCCTACGCCGGGCTCGAGGTGGTGCGCTTTCCCTGGGACCTCACCATGCACCCGGACTCGTTCGAGAACGCGGCGCGGCAGAGCATGGACGTGGGCCCGTTCGCGCTCGCCTTCGCGCCGGCGCTCCTCCTCGTGCGCCGGCGGCGGTTCGCCGTGCTCGCCACCGCGGCCATCGGCCTCGGCTACGCGGGCATCGTCGCGTCGGCGGCGTGGGCGCATCCGCGCTACGTCGTGCCCGGCGCAGCCCTCCTGCTGGTCGCCGCGGTGCCGGCGGCGCGGGCGCTCCTCCCGCGCCGGCTCTTCGCGGCGGCCGTCGCGTTCACGCTCGCCGGGAACCTGGCGCTCACCACGCGCCTCCTCCAGCCGCTCTGGCCCGACCAGGTGCGCGTCGCCGCGGGTCGGCTCGCGCCGGCGGAGTTCCTGCGCCGCCACTCGGCGCGCTTCGCCTTCTGGGAGCGCGCCAACGCCGAGGTGCCGGCCGCGGGGCTCGTGCTGGTGCTGGAGAAGATCCCGCATCCGTACTACATCGAGCGCCCGTTCGTGCTGGGGAGCTACCTGGAGCAAGGCCTGCTCGACTATCGGACCCTCGCGACGCCCGCGGCGCTGGCCGCGGCGGCGCACGGCCTCGGCGTGACCCATGTGGCGATCGACCTGGCCGGCCTCCAGGCAGGTGGCGATCCGTTCGAGGCCTCGGTCGCCCGCCTGTGGTGGAGCTTCGTCGCCGAGGAGTGCGATCCGCCCCTCGTGCGCGAGGGCGGCTACGCCCTCTACGCGCTCAGGGCCGAGATGGGGCCGACCGCGCTGGCTGCGGCCGGGGGGCGGCGCCATGGCTAGGAGTCTGTCGGGGTAATTCGTCGCCCTCGAAGGTCGCGGCGAGCCCGCTGTCGCTACGGGATTGCGACCTTCCGCCGTGTCCGATAGAAGCCCTCTGGCGCCCCAGCGGCATGGCGTTCTCGAAGCTGCTCATCGTCGGTCTCGACTCGGCCGCACCCACGCTCGTCTTCGACCGCTGGCGGGACGAGCTGCCGACGCTCGCAAGCCTGATCGCACGCGGTGCGCACGGTCGCATGCTGAGCACGCATCCACCCATCACGGTGCCGGCCTGGACGTCGATGATGTCGAGCCGCGACCCGGGCGAGCTCGGCTTCTACGGCTTCCGCAACCGCAAGGACCACTCCTACGACGGCTACGCGTTCGCGAATTCGGCGCAGGTGAAGGTGCCGCGCCTCTGGGACTGGCTCGGGAAGGCCGGCCTGCACACGGTCGTGCTCGGCGTACCGCAGACCTACCCGCCGTCGCCGGTGAACGGCGAGATGGTGACCTGCTTCCTCACGCCCTCGACCAAGAGCGAGTACACCTACCCGCCGTCGCTCAAACCCGAGGTCGAGCGGGTGACCGAAGGCTACGTGCTCGACGTGGAGGACTTCCGCACCGCGGACAAGGCGGGGCTCCTGCGGCGCATCTACGCGAAGACCGACAAGCACCTCCGGCTCGCCAAGCACCTCCTCCGCACGCGCCCCTGGGACTTCTTCATCCTGGTCGAGATGGGCGTCGACCGCATCCACCACGGCTTCTGGAGCCACATGGACCCGGCACACCACAAGTACGAGGCCGGGAACCCCTTCGAGCACGCGATCCGCGACTACTACCGCCACGTGGACGCCGAGCTGGCCGAGATGCTCTCCCTCTGCCCGTCCGACACGCTCGTGCTGGTCGTCTCCGACCACGGCGCCAAGAAGATGGACGGCGGCCTCTGCTTCAACGAGTGGCTGATGCACGAGGGCTACCTGACGCTCGCCGACCCTCCGCGGAAGCCGACGCCCATCGGCCAGGTGGCGATCGACTGGGGGAAGACGCAAGCGTGGGGCGACGGCGGCTACTACGGGCGCCTGTTCATGAACGTGAAGGGGCGGGAGCCCTCGGGGACGATCGCCCCCGCGGACTACGAGCGCGTGCGCACCGATCTCGTCGCCGGCATCGAGGCGATCTCGGATCCCCGCGGACGCAACATAGGCTCCAGGGCCTACCGGCCCGAGGACCTCTACCGCAGCCTCAACGGCGTCGCGCCCGACCTCCTCGTCTACTTCGGCGACCTCGACTGGCGGTCGGTCGGCGCGGTCGGCACGGGCGGCATCCACACCTTCGAGAACGACACGGGGCCGGACGAGGCCAACCACGACTGGCACGGCATCTTCATCCTCTCGACCGCGGGGGCGGCGGCGCCGCTTCGCGGCCAGCTGCCCGACGTGTCGATCTACGACATCGCGCCCACGCTGCTCCGCCTGATGGGACAGCCCGTGCCCGACGCGCTCGCCGGCCGGCCGCTCCACTGATGCGCACGGTCGCGGTCGACATCCTGACCGGCTTCCTCGGCAGCGGGAAGACGACGCTCCTGCGCTACGTGCTCGAGCACGGCCTTCGGGGGAAGCCCGTCGCCGTCATCATGAACGAGATCGGCGAGGTCGGGATCGACGGCAAGGTGGTGACCGGCCTCGCGAACGTCGAGAAGATGGTCGAGCTGACGAGCGGCTGCATCTGCTGCTCGATCGACGACTACCGCTTCGACCTGGCGATCCAGGAGATCATCGACACCGCGAAGCCGCACCTCATCATCATCGAGTCGACCGGGCTCGCCGACCCCGAGCCGCTCGCCTACCGGGTCAAGAACGCCGGCCTCGGGCTCGACGCGGTCATCACCCTGGTCGACGCGGCCAACGTCGAGCGGCAGCTCGAGGAGACGGAGGTCGCGCGGGCGCAGATCGAGGCGGCGGACTTCCTGGTCGTGAACAAGCTCGATCTGGTCGACGAGGGCGCCGTGGCGCGGCTCGAGCGCCGGCTCGCGAAGCTGAACCCGCGCGCCGAGCGCATGAAGACCGTGCGTGGCGCACTCGACAGCGACGTGCTCTTCGCGACCGGCGTCGCGGCCTTCCGCGAGCGGGCGCGCGCGGGCTCCAACCACCTGCACGCCGACGGCATCGGGACCTTCCTCTACCGCTCCCGGCTGCCCCTCCGGCAGGCGACGTTCGAGCGGCTGCTCCGGCGCCTGCCGGCCGACGTGCTCCGTGCCAAGGGCATCGTGCGCTTCACGGGCCGCGACTGGCACTGCCTCTTCAACTTCACCTGCGGCCGCCACGAGCTCACCTGGGTGAAGCTCGACGCCGGGATGGAGGAGAGCCAGGCCGTGTTCATCGGTCGGAATCTCGTGCGGCACCGGGGCCGGATCGAGGCCGAGCTCGCCGCCTGCGAGATGCGCGAGGAAGGAAGAGCCCAGCATGGGTGAGCGGGCTCCGCGTCACCGCCGACCCCATCGAGCTCGAGCGGGAGTAGCGCGCTGCGGGTCCTAGGAGCGGCGATCGCCCTGCTGGTGGCGATCGTGGGCGGCTGCGGGGGCGGGCACGAGGTCGGACGCCGCGGGCCGCGGCTCGTGATCCTCGGCTTCGACGGCGTCGACCCGCGCCTCCTCTCGCGCTGGATGGAGGAGGGGAAGCTGCCCCGCCTGCGCGCGCTCGCGGAGCGCGGCGACTTCCGCCGGCTCGCCTCGACCAACCCGCCGC
The DNA here is from genome assembly GCA_046744245.1 of Thermodesulfobacteriota bacterium. GTDB lineage: Bacteria > Desulfobacterota > Binatia > DP-6 > DP-6 > DP-6. Next base: position 1,866 of record JBKPBB010000428.1, on the reverse strand, counting down.
AGTCGCCGGTGGCGTGGACCACGTTCGCGACCGGCACCGGACCCGGCCGGCACGGCATCTTCGACTTCATCGAGCGCGACCCGGCGACCTACCTCCCCGACGTGGGCACGGGCGGTGTGCGCCCGCCGCGCTACTGGCACGGCGTCGTCCAGTCCGCCCCGGCCGAGGGATGGACGCGCCGGCGCGGGGTGCCCTTCTGGCAGGTGGCGGCCGAGCACGGCGTGCACGCGGTCGTGCTGCACGTGCCGTACGCGTTCCCGCCCGACCCGGTGCCGGGCGGGCGCATGCTCTCGGGCCTCGGCGTCCCCGACCTCCTCGGCACCAACAGCACCTTCTTCTACCTGGCAGGCGACCTCGCCACGGACGGGAAGGGCGATCCCGGCGGCGGGCGGCTCGTGGCGCTGAGTGTCACGGGCGACGAAGGGCGCGCGGACGTGCCCGGGCCGGCCGATCCGCGCGGCGGCGGCCGGCCGGCGCTCACCCTCCCGCTCCGCCTGCGCGTGGACCGGGCGGGCGACGCGGTGACGATCGACTTCGCCGGCCGCGAGACGCACGTCGCGCGCGGCGCCTGGAGCCCCTGGCTCGCCTTCCGCGTCCCCGTGGTGGCGCCGCTCGGCCTCCCGCTGGTCGCGCTCGACGGGCTCTGCCGCTTCCACGTCCTCTCCATCGATCCGCTCCGCGTCTACCTCTCCCCGCTCAACTATGCGCCGCTCCGCCCCTTCGCCCCGATCAGCGCCCCGGGCGCGTTCGCGGGCGAGCTCGCCCGGGCGCTCGGGCCCTACAAGACGGTCGGTTGGTCGGAGGACACCTCGGCGCTCAACGCCGAGCGCGTCGACGAGCAGGCGTTCCTGGACGACCTCGACCAGACCATGGACGAGGTGCGCGCTTCGACCCTCCGCGAGCTCGCGCGTCCGGACTGGGACCTCCTCGTCTCGGTCTTCACGCAGACCGACCGCGTGGCGCACATGTTCTACCGCTTCCTCGACCCGGAGCACCCCCGCTACGACGCGGTGCTGGCGGCGCGCTTCGGCGACGCGGTGCTGCGCGTCTACCAGCGCATGGATGGGATCGTGGGCGAGGTGCTCGACCGGGTCGGTCCCGAGGCCACGCTGCTCGTCCTCTCGGACCACGGCTTCCACAGCTACCGCACGGGCCTGAACGTCAACACCTGGCTCCGCGACCACGGCTACCTGGTGCAGGGGCCCCTGGCGCCGGGCGCGGAGAAGGAGGACTTCTTCCCGGGCGTCGATTGGAGCCGGACGCGCGCCTACGCGCTCGGCACCGGGCAGATCTACGTGAACCTGCGCGGCCGCGAGGGGCGCGGCGTCGTCGCGCCGGGCGCCGAGTACGACGCGCTCCTGGACGCGATCGCGCGCGGGCTCGAGGCCGAGGTCGATCCCGCGAGCGGCGAGCGCCTGGTCGCGAAGGTCTACAAGGGGCCCGACATCTTCCCCGGCGCGCCGCCCGAGCGCATGCCCGACCTGCAGATCGCCTTCCGCGACGGCTACCGCACCTCGTGGCGCACCCCGCTCGGCGGCATCCCCGGCGACCTCCTCGAGCCGAACTTGAAGAAGTGGAGCGGCGACCATGCCGCCTCCGACGTGGCGGACACGCCGGGCGTCATCCTCGCCTCCCGCCAGCTCGCGTCCGGTGATCCCGCGATCGTGGACCTCGCGCCGACGGCGCTCGCCTTCCTCGGCGTGCCCGTCCCGCCCGAGATGGAGGGCCACGCCCTCCTGGCGGCGACGCCGTGACGGGGGCGAGGACACGCGCGCTCGGCGCCGGCCTGGCCGGCGGGCTCGTGGCGGGCGCGTCGCTGGGCGCGGCCGAGGCGCTCGCGGCGTGGATCCACGTGCACGCCTCGGG
>JBKPBB010000397.1:0-2773 GCA_046744245.1 Thermodesulfobacteriota bacterium | reverse complement strand
GGAGCTGGTGTAGAAGTGCGACTCGCCGGTCATCATGAAGATGGTCTCGACCTGCGGCGTGAGATGGCGGTTCATCATGGTCATCTGGAACTCGTACTCGAAGTCCGCGACCGCGCGCAGCCCGCGCACGATCACCTTGGCTCCCTTGGCGAGCGCATAGTCGACCAGCAGCCCGGAGAACGCGTCGGCGACCACCCGGTCGCCGTCCTTTCGGAACGTTTCGCGAATCATGGCGACGCGCTCCTCGGGCGTGAACCACGACGAGTCCTTGTTCGCGTTGAAGGCCACACCCACGATCACCTTGCTGAAGACCTGGAGGCTCCGCCGCACGATGTCGACGTGCCCGTTGGTGATCGGGTCGAAGGAGCCTGGGTAGACGGCCGACGTGCTCATCGCGGGTCCTGGCGGCGGGACGGGCTCATAGCAGGGCTGCCCGCGCGCCCGCAACCGACATTCCACGAACGGCGCACGGCGTCACTTCTTCTGCTGCATGTCGGTCCCGCAGCACTGGATCGTGCCGGCGCCCCCCTTGGTCACGATGACCTGCGCCCCGCACTTGGAGCAGACGTAGATCTTGCCGATCTGGTTCGCCATGCTCGCGCCGTCCTCCTCGTCCTATCGCCCGCCGAAGCGGGGCTTCCGGCGCGCGAGGAAGGCCTCGATTCCCGCCCGCCGGTCCGCGGTGGTCTGCAGCAACACGTAGAGGTCGTGCTCCAACCTGATCCCGTCCGCGAGCGGCAGGTCAAGGGCCCGCACGACCGCCTCCTTGCCCAGGCGGAGCGCGAGCGGCCCCTTCTGGGCGAGCGCGTGCGCCGTCTCCTCGACCGTGGAGGCGAGGCGGGCCGGCGCCACCGCGGCGCCGACGAGGCCCCACGCCGCCGCGGTGAGCGCCGGCAGGCGCGTGCCGAGCAGCACGAGCTCCATCGCGCGCGCCGTGCCGATCATGCGGGGAAGCCGCTGCGTCACCCCGCCGCCGGGAAAGCGCCGCTCGCCGAGCGCGGGCAGGGCGAGCACCGCCGTCGTGGACGCGAGGCGGAGGTCGCAGGCGAGCGCCAGCGCGAGCCCCCAGCCAAGCGCCGCGCCCTGGATCGCCGCGATCACCGGCTTGGTGAGAGCCGCGACGGCGCCCACGCCGTCGGGCCACGAGCGCTCCGGCCAGCGGCACGCGCGCGGCAGCCCGAGCGAGAAGGCCGGCCCCCGGGCCGCCAGCACGACCACGCGCGCTCCGTCGTCGTCCTCGGCTGCAGCCGACGCCTCGACGAGAGCGCCCAGTAGCTCGGCATCCAGGCGGTTGCCCGACCCGGGCCGGGCGAGCGTCAGCCAGGCGACGCCGTCGCGCACCGCGAGCTCGACGGCGGGACCGGAGGCGGGGCGCGGATGGCGGCTCGGGGGTCGCCGCGCGCGGCTCGGGCCGCGACCGGCGCTCACGCGGCGCCGAGCTGCGCGCGCAGGTCGCGCCGGAGGATCTTGCCCATCGGGTTCTTGGGCAGCTCGGCGACGAAGCGGATCACCTCGGGCTTCTTGAAGCTCGCGAGCCGCTGGCGGCAGAAGTCCCCGAGCGCCTCGGCCGTCAGTGACGCCCCGGGGCGGACGACGACGAAGGCGGCCACGCGCTGGCCCCACTCGAGGTCCGGCACGCCGATCACGGCCGCCTCCTCCACCGCGGGATGGGACTGCAGCGTCGCCTCGACCTCGGCGGGCGCGATGTTCTCGCCGCCGCGGATGATCATGTCGTCCTTGCGCCCGGCGATGTAGAGGTAGCCGTCCTCGTCGACCCAGCCCATGTCACGCGTCGGCAGCCAGGCGTCGCGCACGAGCGGCGACTCGCCGCCCGCGTAGCCCTTCATGACGCGCGGCGTGCGCACGCAGAGCTCGCCCACCTCGCCGGCCGGGAGGACCGTCCCGTCGTCACCCACGATCTGCACCTCCACGTCGGGCAGCGGGCGCCCGATGGAGGTGAGGCGCTTCGTCCGCTTCTCGACCTCGCCCGGCGTGCCCTCGAGGCGGTGGTCGTCGGGGCCGAGGATGGTGAGCGTGGAGGTCGTTTCGGTCTGCCCGAAGGCGTTCACGAAGCCGACGTTCTTGGGGAAGCGCTCGATCGCGCGGCGGATGACCGGGAACGGCATCGCCGCGCCGCCGTAGGAGAGGATCTCCAGGCTCGAGAGGTCCCGCCGCTCCAGGTCCGGCTCGTCGAGCAGCCGCTTCAGCATGGTGGGCACGAGGAAGGCATGCGTGATGCGCTCGCGCTCCACCACCTCCAGCCAGCCGCGCGGGTCGAACTGCGGCACGAGCACGAGCCGGCGCCCCGTCCAGAGCGTCGTCATCATGTTGGTCGCGCCGGCGATGTGGTAGAGCGGCACGCAGAGGAGCGCCGCGCCGCGCGGCGTGCCGTCGGCCAGCTCGACGTTGGCCGTCACGTAGGCCGTGAAATCCTGGTGCGTCAGCATGACGCCCTTGGGGAGCGCCGTCGTCCCGCTCGTGTACATGAGGATGGCGACGTCGTCGTCCTCGACCTCGGCCTCCTCGTCGTGCTCCGCAGCGCCCGCGAGCAGCTCCTCGTAGCCCGGGTAGCCGCGCGCCGGCCGGTCGAAGGCGATCAGGACCGGGGGCTTCGAGCGCACCGACTCGACCAGGTCGAGGTAGCGCTCGCCGACGAAGACGACGCGCGGTCGTCCGGTCGCGAGCATGTGCTCCAGCTCGGGCGGCTTAGCGCGATAGTTGAGCGGGATGAAGACGCCGCCCAGGAGCGCGGTCGCGTAGTACGCCTCGACGG
>JBKPBB010000173.1:0-4688 GCA_046744245.1 Thermodesulfobacteriota bacterium | reverse complement strand
GGCGGCGCCCGGCCCGGCCGCGTGCGCGTCGCGGCGGTGGACGGGCTCGCCCGCGGCGGGCGCTGCCGAGCGCTGCGCCTGGAGGCCGTGTGAGACAGCCCATCGACCCGTTTCCCCGCCTGCCGCACGCGGCGCCCTTCCTGCTCGTCGACCGCGTGCTCGAGATCGGCGAGCGCACGGGGGCGTTCTCGAAGCTGGTGAGCGCGGCGGACCCGTGCGTCGGGCGCGACGGGGAGCTCCCCGCCGCCTTCGTGATCGAGGCGCTCGCGCAGGGCGGGGGCGCGCTCCTGGCCGCGCAGGGCGGCGGCGCGCCGGCCGTCGGTTACCTCGCGGCGGTGGATGACTTCCGCATGCTGGGCGCGGTGCGCGCCGGCGACGAGCTGCGCGTCGAGGTGGAGATCGTGCGCAACTTCGGCGGCGCGATCCTGCTGCGCGGCCGCGCGCTGGTCGACGGCGAGCTGCGCGCCGAGGGCCGCATCACGCTGAAGCCGCCGCGCTAGACCCTGAAGCCGCTTGCCCGAGCGGGCCCGCTCCGCTAAGCGGGGCGGGCCATGGACTGGAGGGGGCTCCGCGCCACGCTGCGCTTCGACGGGGCGGCGTGGCGCCGCTTCGCGGAGCTCGGCTGCGTCTACGGCCCCGAGTGGTGGAAGCGCGGCTCCCCGCCGGTGATCGCGGCCATCATCTTCGCGATCGCGCGCGCGCAGCGGGCAGCGGTGCTCGCCAACCAGCGCCAGGTTCGTGGACCGGTGCGCGGTGCGCGCGGCTGGCTCCGCGAGCGCTGGCACGCCTACCGGGTGTTCGCCGAGTTTGCGCGCTCGGTGACCGAGGCGATGGAGCAGTGGGGCCCGCGGCCGCGGCCGCTCGTGCTCCACGCCGTCGGCGCCGAGATCTTCGAGGCCGCCCTCGCCGAGCACCGCGGGCTGGTCGCCCTGACCGGGCACTTCGGCTCGTGGGAGGTGGCGGCGCGACACCTGGCCGGGCTCGGGCGTCCCGTCAACATGGTGGTCGCGCACGAGCCCAACCCGAGCGTGCGCGACTTCATGCACGCCATCCGCAGCCGGCACGGCTTCCAGGTGATCTACTCCGACCGCTCCGTCTTCACCGGGCTCCCCATCCTGCAGGCGCTCCGCCGCGACCAGATCGTCGGCATGCAGATCGAGCCGTGGGGCCCCATGCCCGGGAGCCACGAGGTCGAGTTCTGCGGCCGCCCGACGCGCTTCCAGCTGGGACCCTTCGCGGTCGCGCGCGTGGCGGGGGCGCCCATCGTGCCCGTGTTCGCCGTCCGCACCGGCATCCGCCGCTACGAGATCCGCGTCGTCGGCCGCTTCGACCCCGAGACGCCGGCCGAGTGCGTGGCGGCGCTCGTCGCCACCGTGCGCGCCTACGAGCGGCTGGTGCGCGAGGTGCCCGCGCAGTGGCTCATGTTCGAGGACGTGTGGGGCCGGATGGAGGCGGACGCGGGCGAGCGGCTCCAGCGCGTGCCGCGGGCGGCGGGGATCGGGCGCGGCTGAGGCGGGGGTGCGGAGTGTGCGCGCCACGCGATGTCCACGCGCCATCGCGGTCGCTGCGGGACCCCTACGAGATCGTCCCCCACGCCGTCGGGTTCCGCCTGAGGTAGCCGTTCACCTTGGCGTTCGCGACCACCATGGCGAGCGTCTCGAGGAGGTTCCGCCGCGGCGGGGGCACGAAGCGGCGGAGCATGCTGCGCACCGAGTAGAAGCCCGAGTAGACGTACTGGAAGCCGTCGAGCATCTGCTCGGTGGTCATGTGAAGCGGGCGCACGACCGGGCTCCCGTAGTCGTAGTGGCCCCAGTCGCCGTCGAGGAGGCGGCCGGCGGCGAGCATGTCGGCGTGGAACTTGGTGCCGGGGTAGGGCGCGGGCGTGAAGAGCTTCAGGAATGCGATCTTGTTCTCCTCGAGCCAGCGGAGCGTCGCCGCGAAGGTCTCCGGCGTGTCGCCGTCGAGCCCCACCATGATGAGCGCGATCACCTGGATGCCGCGCGCGCGGAGCTTCGCGATGTCCTCCTGGAAGCGGCTCGGGCGGTTGAAGCTCTTGGCGACCGAGGCGAGGCTCTCCTCGGAGAGGCTCTCGAAGCCGACCGAGAGGATGCGCGCGCCGGAGCGCGCCACCAGGTCGAGCAGCTCCGGGTCGCGCGCCACGTTGATGGTCGTCTGGCTCACCCACTGCATCCGGCACGGGATCAGGCGGCGGAAGAGCTCCTTCGCCTCCTCGGGGCGCGCGATCGGGTTGTCGTCGAGGAAGAGGAGGCGGCGCGCGCCGAGGGCGCGGAGCTGGCGCACGTCCTCGATCACGTCGTCGACCGGGCGGGTGCGGAAGCTCCGGTTGTAGTAGCTCTGGACGGCGCAGTACTCGCAGGGGTGCGGGCAGCCGCGCGAGAAGAAGACCGGCCAGAAGAAGTAGAGGCGGTAGAGCCAGCTCGCGCGGAAGGCGTCCGCCTTGAGCAGCGGCAGGGTCCACCAGTCGATGGCGGGGAGGTTCGCCAGGTCGTGCCAGCGCTCGGCGCGGTAGATGCCGCGCGCGCGCCCGGCCGCGAGGTCGGCGAGCACGTCCTGCCAGACGTACTCCGCCTCGCCGGCGACCACGGCATCGGCGTGGCGGAGCGACTCCTCGGGGACGAGCGACACCCACGTGCCGCCGAGCACGACCTGCTTCCCGCGCGCGCGGAAGTGGTCGGCGAGATCGTAGGCGCGGCGGATCTGTGGGCCCATGGCGGTGAGTCCGACCACGTCGGCGTCGCGCTCGACGCGCGCGAGATCGAGGTCGGCCATCAGCTCGTCGGTGAAGGTCACCTCGTGGGGCGGCGGGGTGAGCGCCTTCAGGTAGGGCAGGGTGATGCCGCTCGTCCAGTAGCGCGTCGTCTTGTGGAGGGATCCGTCGCGCAGGTAGTGCGTCGGCGAGATCAGGTGGATGCGCATCGCGGCCCGCGGATGATGGCGGCGGGGCGACGGGGTGTCAAACGTGGCAGCATGCGGTGTTGGCGGCTCGGTGTCAGCGGAGCGTGGCCGCGCCGCTCCCGCCCTCGACGATCAGGTAGCGCCGGTCGGCGTCCAGATCCGCGAGCGCCGTCCGCTCCCCCGACGGCCACCCGACCTCGAGCGCCTCGACGCGCGTCGCATCGCCGAGGCCGAAGTGCTGCACCAGGCTCTGCCCCGAGAGATACGCCGACCCCGCGTGCACCTCGCGCGTCTGCCAGCCCGCGGCGGTCCGGAGCCGGAGGCGTGCCCCCACGGCGTCGCGGTTCGAGCGCGTGCCCACCAGCTTCACCTCGAGCCAGTGCCGCGCCGGCCCCTGGTTGCGCAGCAGCTCGGCCGGCTGGCGGTAGTTGCGCAGCACGAGGTCGAGCCGCCCGTCGCGGTCGTAGTCGAAGATCGCGAGGCCGCGCCCGTCCTCGACCCGGTCGGCGTCGTTCACCCAGCCGACCTCGGTGAAGGTGCCGTCGCCGTCGTTGCGGAAGAGGCAGTTGCGCTCGCGGCCGTTGAGGCTGTGCTGCCCGATGTCCAGGAACGACCCGGTGCGCTGGTCCAGGCGTCGACCGACGCCCTCGAACATGTCCATTCAGACGTCGTCGAGGATCGGACCCGAGATGAAGCCGTTCACGGCGTAAAGGTCGAGGCGGCCGTCGTTGTCGTAGTCGAGGAACTCGGCCGACCAGCCCCACTGCGCGTCGCGCACCCCGGCCGCGTCGCTCACGTCGGTGAACGTCCCGTCGCCGTCGTTGCGGTAGAGAGTGCTGCCGCGCGTGAGGCGGTCGATGATGTCGTCCGAGCGGCGCTGGACCTCGGGAGTGAAGAAGCCGAGCAGCCGGTAGAACCACGGGATCGGCGCGGGGAAGTCGGGATGGAAGAGCGCCCAGGCGGAGTTGGCGTGCATGTTGGACACGAAGAGGTCGAGGTTGCCATCGCCGTCGACGTCGCCCCACGCGACCCCCATGCCGGCGCCGCCGTCCACCACGCCGGCCGCGGCGGCGCGCTCGCTGAAGGTGCCGTCGCGCTCGTTGTGGTAGAGGGCGTTCCCCCCGAACTCGTTGGCGACGTAGAGGTCGGGCCAGCCGTCGCCGTCGTAGTCGGCCCAGGCGGCGGCCATGCCCCAGCCCGTGTTGCCGACACGCGCGTGCCGGGTGACGTCGGTGAAAGTACCGTCGCCGTTGTTGCGGTAGAGCGTGCTCGGCACGCCGTTGGTGGCCGCGTAGTTGGGACGCGGCACCGTCGCCTCCTGGTCGCCCATGCGCACGACGTAGAGGTCGAGGAAGCCGTCGCGGTCGTAGTCGGCGACCGCCGCCATGCTCGCCCAGCGCCCGGGCGGGATGCCCGCCGCGGCGCTCACGTCGACGAAGTGGCCGCCGCCCGTGTTGCGGAAGAGCCGGTCGCCGCCGCGCGCCGCGGCGACGAAGAGATCGGGCCAGCCGTCGTTGTCGTAGTCGAAGAAGACCGCGCCGGTGGCGATGGCGGGGTAGGGGTGGGGTAAGCCCGAGGCGGCGGTCACGTCGGTGAAGGAGACGTCGCAGTCGTTGCGGTAGAGGATGGCGTCGGGGCTCCCGGCGAGGAACACGTCCTCGCAGCCGTCGCCGTCGACGTCGGCGACCGCGACACCCGAGCTGGCGCCGACCGGATTGTCGGGCCCGCCGCCGAAGAGCCGGAAGGCAGGCGAGCCGTCGCTGGTGTGCACG
>JBKPBB010000369.1:0-3535 GCA_046744245.1 Thermodesulfobacteriota bacterium | reverse complement strand
CTCCGCTTCCTGTCGCGCGCGGGCACCGGCGCGCCGCCACGCATCGAGCCCGACGGGCACGGGGCCGAGCCCGAGGAGCGCGACCGCCGCCTCGCCGTGATGGACGAGCGTCTCCTCGGCCTTGCCCCGGAACCCTGCGGTCCGCGCCCGGCGCGCGAGCGGCACCCGCACCCGGCGGTCGAGCTTCCCGAGCGCTGCCCTCACCCGCCCCTCCGCTACGGGAACGAGCAGCATCTCCATCCGGGCGGCCCTGGGGCCGCCCCGCCGTACGCGCACCTCGACCATGCTCATTTCAGTGGAACGTCCTCTTGGCGAGGAAGAAGACGACGGCGCCCGCAGCCGCGTAGGCCAGCACGCCCTCGACCAGGCCGAGTCCCGCCGTGAGGGCAAACACGAGCAGGACCAGCCCGCTCCCAACCACCGCCACCACGCGCTCGATCCGCTGCTCGCGCGCCTGCGCCTCCTCGACGTAGCCCGCCACCGGGGCGCCGCACGCGGGGCAGCGCCCACCCGGCTTGCGGACGAGCCGCGCTCCGCAGGCGGGGCAGTCGATCCTGAGACGCGACGGCACGCGCGGACTCTAGCGCATCCCGCGGCGCCAAAAAACGAGGGGGCGGCAGGGCCCAGGCCCTTCCGCCCCCCACCGAAGCCGGAGGAGCAGCCCGCTCGCTAGTCGCCGCTCACCTTGCGCAGCTCGTCGCGCTCGTCGGCCCGCAGCGAGACCACCTTGCCGCGCCGGCCCTCGAGCGCCCGCTCCTTCCAGACACGGAGCCCGCGCCGGAGATAGTCGGCATCGAGCCCGAGGACGTCGCAGATGTTCTGGAAGGAGAAGAGCCAGGTCTGGTCGGGATCCTCGATCCACTCCTCGGCCTCGTGGAAGAGCTGCTGGGCGCGCGCGTCCCGCGCCCCGGCCTGCTTGCGGTACACGTCGACCGCGTCCTCGAGCACGGCGATCATGAGACGGCGTTCGCCGTCATGCTCGCTGCGCCGGCGGACCCGATCGAAGAACTGCGACGGCAGCAAGGTGTCGGGCTGGAAGAGCCCGGCCATCCGCTCGTCGACGGCGTGTTCACGGTCTTTCATCTGACCCTACCCCTACCCTTCAATATAGTACCTTCGGGTACTCAAAATAGCGGTCTTTTCCTACGGTTGTGCCTTAGACGCCCGCGCGGCGGGCGCATTCAGCCCGGCCATCACACCGGGCGGTATCCCCGGTCGCCTCACGTCGGCGATCGTCGTCTTTTCGAAGAGATCCATGACACGGCGCTGCCCCTCGCGCCATACCCGCTCCATACCGCAGGTGCCAAGCAGCGAGCAGTCCGCAGGCTCGCTCGTACACACGTTGAGCGAGATGGGCCCCTCCACCGCCTCGATCACGTCGCGGAAGGTCATCTGCTCGGCCGGACGGGCGAGGACGTAGCCGCCGTGCGGCCCGCGGCGGGAGCGCACCAGCCCCTTGTGGATCAGCTCCTGGACGATCTTCTCGAGGAACTGCCGGGGCACCCGCTCGCGCTCCGCGATCTCGCCGAGCGAGCAGGCGCGCGCGCTGGCCTCTTCGTTCGCCAGGTGGATCACCGCGCGCAGCGCGTAGTCGATCTTCCGGCTCACCTGCATGATCGCCATGGGGCCTCCTTCAAGACTCCCTCTCCGCCACCCACGCCATCTGGATGCGCTCGAGCTTGCCCTCGCTGGACGCCATCGGATCGTCCGCGAAATCGGGCAGCGCGATCACCCACTTCCGCAAGTCGGTGAAGCGCACGGTGAGCGGATCGACGTCCGGATGCGCCTCCACCAGCTCGGCGGCGATGTCCTCCGCGTCCTCCCAGGTGAGCGCCATCTCAGAGCTCCGCCAGGCGCCGGTTGGCCAGCGCCTCGGTCAGCGAGCGGTCCATGATGCGGCGGGCGAAGGGCTCGGTCTCCTTGCTGAGCGTCTCGACCGCGTCGCGGATGGCGAGGTAGTCCTCGCCTGCACGGGCCTGCTCGAGCGCCGCGACCGCCGCGCGGATACGCTCCCACTCGCCGTCCGCGAGCAGCCGTGCCTCGCGCGCCAGCGAGTCGCGCGTTGCGTGCAGGATCATGTCGGCCTCGACGCGCGCCTCGCGCACCTGCCGCTGGCGCACGTCCTCCTCCGCGTGGTCGATCGACTCCTCCAGCATGCGCTCGATCTCCGTCTCGTCGAGGCCGTAGGACGGCTTCACCTCGACCGAGCGCTCGTGCCCGGTGCGGAGGTCGGCGGCGGTGACGGAGAGGATGCCGTTGGCGTCGATCAGGAAGGTGACCTCGAGGCGCGGCACGCCGGCGGGCAGCGGGCAGATCGGGATCTTGAAGCGGGCGAGGCTCCGGTTGTCGCTGGCCAGCTCCCGCTCGCCCTGCAGGACGTGGATGTCGACCGCCGTCTGGTTGTCGACCGCGGTGGTGAAGGTCTCCTTGACGCTGGTCGGGATGGTCGTGTTGCGGTCCACCAGGCGCGTGAAGACACCGCCCATGGTCTCGATGCCGAGCGAGAGCGGCACCACGTCGAGGAGGAGCATGTCGCGCCGCCCGCCGGAGAGGATGCCCGCCTGGATGCCGGCGCCGAGCGCCACCACCCGATCGGGGTCGAGGTCGGTGAGCGGCGGCCGGCCGAAGACGGCCTCCATCTGGCGGCGCACGAGGGGCACGCGCGTCGAGCCACCGACGGCGACGACGCTGCCGATGTCCTCGGGCCGGAGCCCGGCGTCCCTGAGCGCCTGGCGGCACGGGCCGGCGGTGCGCTCGACCAGATCCTTCACCAGCGTCTCGAGCTCCGCACGCGTGACCGCTCGGCGGACGGGGCCGAGCACGATCTCCGCGCACTCGGCGTCGCTGAGCGCACGCTTGGCGCGCTCGGCCGCCGCCCGCGCCCGGGCGCGCACGTCGGCGCGGCAGCGCTCCGCCTCGGGCAGCTCGGCCAGCACGAGCTCGGCCAGACGCTCGTCGAAGTCGTCGCCCCCGAGCCGCGTGTCGCCGCTCGTCGCCAGCACCTCGAACACCCCGGCGCGCAGGCGCAGGATCGAGATGTCGAAGGTGCCGCCGCCCAGGTCGTAGACCGCGATCACGCCCTCGTCCTGCTTGTCGAGGCCGTATGCGAGCGAAGCGGCGGTGGGCTCGTTCACCAGGCGCAGCACCTCGAGGCCGGCGAGCCGCCCCGCATCGCGGGTCGCCTGGCGCTGGCTGTCGTTGAAGTAAGCCGGGACGGTGATCACCGCCTGGCTGACCGTCTCGCCGAGCGCCGCCTCGGCCCAGCGTTTGAGCTCGCGCAGGACGTGGGCCGAGACCTCCGGCGGCGTCACCTCGCGGCCCTCGACCACGAAGCGCACGGGGCCAAACGCACCCTGGCGGGGCTCCGTGAAGCGGTAGCGTCGGCGGTCCGCGGCGCTCACGTGCTCGAGGCCGAGGCCCATGAAGCGCTTGACGGAGAGGATCGTGTCCAGCGGCCGCTCGCCAGCGAGCGCCTTGGCGCGCGCGCCCACGATCACCTCGCCGCCGGGCAGGAAGGCGACCGCCGAGGGCAGCA
>JBKPBB010000336.1:0-5096 GCA_046744245.1 Thermodesulfobacteriota bacterium | reverse complement strand
GCGCTCGGCGATGGGCGCGCGAGCGAGCCGCTGCGGGCGTTCCTCCGTGCCCGCCTGGCCGGCTCGCCCGCGCCGCCGCTTGACGACGCGCAGCGCGCCCGACTCGACGCGCTCGTGGCCGGCCTTCCCTGGCCGGAGGCGGCGCTCCACGATCTGGCCGTCGACCGCGGTGCCGTCGTCGCGGCCGCCCTCATCCTGGAGCACCACCTCGACGCCGGGCGCGTGTCCGTCGAGACGCCGGCGACTCCTGGACCCGAACGCCTGACCGCCGCGCCGGGCGTCGCGGTCGAGGTGTACGAGCGCTAGCCCGGCCGGCTGGCCTTGTGGCGACCCGCCCGGCCGCGCTAGGAGGCAGACTCCTAGACGGAGCCATGCACCGACGTCTCGCCACGGCCGCTGCGCTCGCGGCCTGCCTCGGGGGTGCGGAGGCCGCACGCGCCGCAGCCTACGACCAGCAGTCGCCGGGCATGCGCGCCCTCTACACGGGCGTCGCCGTGGTGGCCAACGTCACACCCTTCGTGGCGACGCTCTACGCGCCGCGCTGTCTCCCCGGCTACGTCGTCTGCAAGCTCACCTACGCCGGGTTGAGCCTCGCCGCGGCGGCCGATCAGCTCGTGCTCTCGGGCGGCGGTGATCTCGCACAGACACGCGCCATCCTGCACCGCGGCTTCGCGGGCGACTGGTACCTGACCGGACGCCACGTCGCGGGCGAGGTCGAGCCCGAGCCCCTGCCCGAGCCGCCCGCCCCGGCGCCGGGGAGCGGCGAGGGCGGATGGCAACCGCCGCCGCTCTAGGAGGCTATTCCGAGAGGACCTTCGCCGACTTGATCGTCACGGGGTCCACCGGCACGTTCTGGTGCGGCCCCTTGTTGGCGGTCTTCACCTGCTCGATCTTCTTGACCACGTCCATCCCCTCGACGACCTTGCCGAACACCGCGTAGCCGACCTTGTCGGCCGCGCTCTCCTTGTTGAGGAAGCCGTTGTCCTTCACGTTGATGAAGAATTGCGAGCTCGCGCTGTCCGGCGCGGAGGTGCGCGCCATGGCGAGAGTGCCGGTGTCGTTCTTGAGCCCGTTGCTGGACTCGTTCTTGATCGGCGCCTTCTGCCCCTCTCGCTTCTCCTGCATGTCGGCCGTCAAGCCGCCGCCCTGGATCATGAAGCCCGGGATGACGCGGTGGAAGATCGTGCCGTTGTAGTAGCCCGCCTTCACGTAGTCGAGGAAGTTCTTGACCGAGACCGGCGCCTTGTCGGCATAGAGCTCCACCTTGATGTCACCCATCGACGTCGACAGCAGCACCATCGGATTTCCTTTCCCGGCCGCCGCCGCGGCCCCCGGGAGCCCGAGCCCCACAACGACAATACCCACCAGCGCCGAGCGCCAGAACGTCATCGTCGCCTTCCCCTTCCGTTTCCGTAAAAGAGCGGTGTGTTTCTCTTTCCACAGGCGCCGCGCGCCCGCAAGCGTGGCTCAGTGCGCGCCGTGCCCCGGCGGCATGGGGATCGTGAGGGTGGAGATGGTGCGCGCCAGATCGCCCCGCACCTCGACGCAGCGCCGGTTGTAGAGGCCGGTCACGAGACGCCGCCAGCGCACCTCGGCGTTCGCCACCAGGTTCGCCTCGGCGTCGAGCGCCAGCGCCTGCGCCACGGCCTCGCGCAGGTCGGGCTCGCCGGCGCCGAGCGGCAGGCCCGCGATCGAGGTGCGACACGAGCGCCCGCTCACCCCGGGGCGGAGGAGCTTGAGACCGAGGCCGTCCGCGTCGGGAGCGAGGACGCCCACGCTGCCGAGCGACGCGCTGCACCCCGCCAGCGCCGCGGCGGCGGCGAGAGTGGCGAGACGGATCATCCGAGCGCGCCCGAGTCCTTGAGCCGCGCGATGTCCTCCCAGCCGAAGCCCGCCTCGAGCAGCACCTCCTCGGTGTGCTGGCCGAGCTCCGGGGCCGGGCCCGCCACCGCGGCGGGCGTGACCCCGAAGGCGACCGGGCTCTTCACGAGGCGGAGGGGGCGGCCGTCGGGTAGCGCCGTCTCGGCGAAGGCGCCGATGGCCTCCGCCTGCGCGTCGTGGCTGACCTCCTCGACCGTCTGCACCCTGCCCCAGTAGCAGTCGGCGCAGTCGAGCGCCTCGGCCCACTCCGCGAGCGGGCGCGACGCGAAGAGGGGATCCAGGATGGCGATCAGCTCGCGGCAGTGCTGGAAGCGCACCGGGGCGCGCGCGAAGCGCGGGTCGTCGACCAGATCCTCGCGCCCCACGGCGCGACAGAAGGCGCGCCAGTGCCGATCCGGCTGGAGCATGACGAGGTGCAGCCAGCGCCCGTCGCCGGTGCGGTAGAAGTTGAAGAGCGGGTTGGGGGCCGCCCGGCGCCCGCCCGGGGTGTGGCAGTAGCCCGTGGTGATCGCGGCCTGGATGTCGCTGGCGAGCATCCACATCCCGCTCTGGAAGAGCGACATGCCGATCTCCTGGCCGACGCCGCTCCGCTCGCGCGCGAAGAGCGCCGCTGCGATCGCGCCGGCCAGGCCGAGCCCCGTCAGGTGGTCGCCCATGCCCGGGCGCTGCGTGGGCGGCGGCCCCTCGGGCTCGCCGAGCGAGGCCATGATCCCCGCCCGGGCCCAGAAGGCCGCGTAGTCGAAGGCGGCGCGCTCGCGCTCGGGCCCCTCGGTGCCGTAGCCGGTGAGGCCGGCATAGACGAGACGCGGGTTCACGCTTCGGAGGGTCGCGTAGTCCATGCCGAGCACGGCGAGCTTCGGGCGCCGGAGGTTGGTCAAGAACACGTCGCTCCGTCCGACGAGCGCGTGTGCCGCCTCGCGCCCTTCGGGGCGGCGGAGATCGAGGACGATGCTGCGCTTGCCGCGGTTGTCGAGCTGGAAGGCGGGATTCACGTCGGGCTGGTACGGCACCAGCCCCGTCGCCGCGAGGCCGCGCAGGGGATCCCCTTCCGGCGGCTCGATCTTCACCACGCGCGCGCCCCAGTCGGCGAGCACGGCGGCGGCCGAGGGCACGGCCACCCAGATGCCGAGCTCCAGCACGCGCACGCCCTCCAGGGCTCCCGCCATGGCGGGCGACCCTGCCACGGGCGCGCGCCTCTCTGCAAACCCGCGGCGCCGTGGTACACCGCCGGCATGGCCGAGGACGTCCAGGTGCTCGGGCCGACGTCGCACTACTTCTACTCGCAGCGCCTGAAGCTCCACTACGTCGACTGGGGCAACGCGGAGCGGCGGCCCCTCCTCCTCCTGCACGGCGGGCGCGACCACTGCCGGAGCTGGGACTGGGTGGCCGCCGACCTGCGCCGCGACTTCCACATCATCGCCCCCGATCTGCGCGGGCACGGCGACTCCGCCTGGGCGGTGGGCAGCACCTACTCGATGATCGACTACGTGCTCGACCTCGCCGCGCTCTCGAAGACGGTCGACCTCTTCCCGATGACCATCATCGGCCATTCGCTGGGCGCGCGCGTGGCCCTCCAGTACGCCGGCATCTACCCCGACCGCGTCGCCCGCCTGGTGGCGATCGAGGGCCTCGGCCCCCCGGCGGGCCTCACCAAGCCGCCCTCGGCGGCGGCGCGCATGCTGCAGTGGCTGCGCGAGATGCAGGCGCTCGCGCGGCGGCACCCGAGGCCGTACGCCACGCTCGAGGAGGCGATCACCCGCATGCGCGAGGCCAACCCGCACCTGACCGAGGAGCAGGCGCGGCACCTCACGGTGAGCGGCGTCATCCGGCACGAGGACGGCACGTACGCGTGGAAGTTCGACAACTTCGTACGCGCCGTCTCGCCCTACCTGTTCAACGTCGACGAGGCGCGCGAGATCTGGAGCCACATCACCTGCCCGGTGCTGCTGGTGCGCGGCAAGGAGTCGTGGGCGCCCGACCCGGAAGCCGAGGGGCACGCCGCCGCCTTCCGCCATCCGCACCTCATGACCGTCGAGCGGGCGGGACACTGGGTCCACCACGACCAGCTCGCCGTCTTCCTGCGCGGGGTGCGCCAGTTCCTCGAGGCGCCGTGAGCGGGCGCCTCCGCCCGGCGCTCATGCTGGGCATCTTCTTCGCCGGCTGCGGCCCGCCCGACACCACTCGCATCGAGCTGCGAGCTTATCTCGCGCGCACCAAGAGCTGGGCGCCGGTCGAGGCCGAGGCCAACCGCACCATCACGCGCATCCTGGCCACGCAGTTCGTGGACGAGGCGGAGATCCGCCGGCAGATCGCCGACAGCCGGCCGCGCATCCTGACACACCTCGAGCACCTGCGCGGCTACGCGCCGCGCTCGCCGGACATCGCCCGCATCCACGCCCGCTACGTCGCCGCCTGGGAGACGCTCCTCGGCGGCTACGACGCCATCGAGCAGGGCTTCTCGAGCGGCGACTACACGAAGCTGGCGCGCGGCCGCGAGGCGATGGCGGCGTGGCGACGCGAGATCGAGGCGGTGGCCGGCGAGCTGCGCGAGCTGATGGAGCACTTCGGGATCGAGGCGCCGGGCGCGCTGGAGAGCCGCTCGCGCCCGGGCGTGCTCCAGCGCTCCACGCAAAGGACGAAATCGAGCGCGCGGCCCGCCGCCACCGCCTGATACTTCTCCCAGAAAGCGCGATCGACCGCGCGCTGCGCCCGCGGGACCCGGGCGAGCCGATAGCGTCGGTAGGCCTCGGGCCCGCCGTTGTACGCTGCGTAGGTCGCGCGGGCGGCGTTCTCCAGGCGCCCGCTCGCCTCGCGCGCCCCGTAGCGGGTGAGGAACTGGGCCAGGATCTCGGCGCCCGCCCCGGCGTTGTAGGCGATGTCCGACTCGAGCTTCGCGAGGTCGAAGAACCCCCGCCACACGCGCCGGTTCACCTGCATGATGCCGACGTCGCCGCTCTTCGAGAGGAGGTAGGTGACCTTGCCGTCCCGCTCCACGAACTGCCGCCAGCAGCTCTCCTGCCAGGCGACCGCCGGGACCAGCACGCGGTAGAGGTGCGCGAACCGCTCCTCGATCGGGCTTGCGGCCGCGGTCCGCTCGGCGACGAGCGCGAGCAGCCGGGCGACCGCGTCGCGGTAGGCGGTGAGCTCGTCCGCCCGGGGCAGCCAGCGATCGAGCCGGCGCGCGAGCGGGCCCAGCTCGTTCGGCGGCGGCGACG
>JBKPBB010000475.1:0-2437 GCA_046744245.1 Thermodesulfobacteriota bacterium | reverse complement strand
GCTCTCGCGGAAGAGACGGGCGACCGCGCGCCGCAGGAGCTGGTCGCCCACGTTCTCGAGGCGGTTGATCTCGGTGCAGTGGGCGAGCAGCCGCGGCCGATCCTTCAGATCGCGCAGCGTGCCGACCGCCGCCCCCATCTCCTCGACCGCCTTCTCGAGCACGTCAGCCAGCTCGCGCGCCTCGGGCTCCATGGTGCGGATGCCGTAGAGCGCGATGCGCTCGGCCGAGGCCTCGATCAGGTCGAGGACGTCGTCCATGCGCGAGATGAGCTCGTGGATGTCGCCGCGGTCGATCGGCGTGATGAAGGTCTGGTGCAGGCGCTCGATCACGGTGTGGGTGATCTCGTCGCCCTGGTGCTCGACGGCCTTGACGCGGGCCGCCTGCTGCTCGGGATCGACGCCCTCGTGGAGCATGGCGGCGAGGAGCTCCGCCGCCTCGCGCGAGCGCGCGGCGTGCTGCTCGAAGAGGTCGAAGAACTGCTCGCCCCCGCTCGCCGGGAGGAAGCGCGCGAAGAAGCCCTTCTGCGGTGCCGTCGCCATACGTGGGCGGGCCATAGCACAGCGGCGGTCCGGCGCTCCAGCGGGTCAGGCCGCGCCCAGCGCCGCGCGCAGGCGGCGCGCCTGGGCGGGCGACAGCGCGGGCGGGGGGTAGCGGCTGCCCAGGCCCTCGAGCGCGTCGACCAGCCGCGCCGCGACCGCGAGATTGCGATGCCACTTGTGATCGGCGGGGATCACGTACCAGGGCGCGTGCGGCGTGCTGCAGCGCGCGAGGAGCTTCTCGTAGGCGGTGAGGTAGCGGTTCCAGAGCGCCCGCTCCTTCACATCGCCCGGCGAGAACTTCCAGTACTTGGCCGGATCGGCCAGGCGCTCGCCGAGCCGGCGGCGCTGCTCGCCCTTGCTGATGTGGAGGAAGAACTTCACGATGAGCGTGTCGTTCTCGGCGAGGATGCGCTCGAAGTCGTTGATCTGCTCGTAGCGCCGGCGCAGGATCGCGCGCGGCACGGTGCGGTGCACGCGCGGCACCAGCACGTCCTCGTAGTGCGAGCGGTTGAAGATCGTGATGTGCCCGCGCCGCGGGGCGGCGCGATGCGCACGCCAGAGGAAGTCGTGCTCCGCCTCCTCCTCGGTCGGCACCTTGAAGGGGACGACCTCGCAGCCGCTCGGGTTGACGCCGCTCATGACGTGCTTCACGGTGCCGTCCTTGCCCGAGGTGTCCATGCCCTGGAGGACGACCAGCACCGCGTGCCGGCGCTCCGCGTAGAGCACGTCCTGGAGCTGCGTGAGGCGCGCGATGTCGCGCCCGAGCTTGGCGCGGGCGGCCGCCTCGTCGGTGTGCTTGCCGGTGTCGGCGGGATCGATGCGACCCAGCCGCACGCGGGTGCCGGGCCGGACGCGGTGGTGGGCCATGGCGGCGCCCTATACCCGTCTGCCATCGGCGCCGGCAACCGGATTACCCGCCCGTCCTCTGTTATCGCCGCGTGACGGCCTGGTGACGGCTCGATGACAACCGGGGAAGCCCGAGGACCCCCTCGCATGACAGGCGGGACGAGGCTCGCTAGAGTGCCACCCGTGCGGCTCGCGGCCATCGACGTCGGCTCGAACTCCGTCCACGTCGTGGTGGCCGACGTGAGCGCGGACGGGCGCGTCGAGGTCGTGGACCGGGTGAAGGAGATGGTCCGCCTCGGCCGCCACACCTTCACCACCGGCCGGCTCCCGCGGGCGGCGATGGACCTGGCCGTCGGCGCGGTGAAGACCTTCGCCCGCCTCGCGCACGCGCGGCGCGTGGTCCGCATGCGCGCGGTGGCCACCAGCGCGGTCCGCGAGGCGCGCAACGGCATGGCCTTCGTGCGCCGGCTGCGACGCGAGACCGGGCTGCCCGTCAAGGTCATCACCGGAGCCGAGGAGGCGCGCCTCATCTTCCGCGCCGCGCAGCACGCGCTCGGGCTCCACGGGGGCCCGCACCTCCTCCTCGACGTGGGCGGGGGAAGCGTCGAGCTGGTGCTCGTGCACGAGGGCCGCCCGCTCTGGCTGCGCAGCCTCCCGCTCGGCGCCGCCCGCCTCGCCGAGCACTTCCTCGCCAGCGATCCGCCGACGGCGCGGCAAGTGGCGCGCCTGGAGAAGCACCTCGAGCGCGAGCTGGGCTCGCTCCTCACCTCGGCGCGGCACGCGGGCGTGGCGCGCGTGATCGGCACCTCGGGGACCGTGAACACGCTGGTGGCGATGGCGGCGGCGGCGCGCGGGCAGGATCTGCCGCGGCTCCACGGCGCGCGCGCGACGGCGCGCGAGGTCGCGCGCATGCGCCGGCGTCTGCTCGCGCTCTCGGCCGGCCGCCGGGCGGAGCTCCCCGGCATGGACGCGAAGCGCGTCGACTTGATGCCGGCGGCCGCGGTGCTCGCGGACTTCGTGCTCGCACGCACCGGCGCGGCGGAGCTGATGG
>JBKPBB010000189.1:0-8052 GCA_046744245.1 Thermodesulfobacteriota bacterium | reverse complement strand
GGCGGCGCGCCACCTCGACCGCCGCAGCGAGGCCGAGCTGCGCTCGTTCTGGGAGGCCGCCGTCGCCGGCGACCGCCGCGGGCTCGGCGAGCGCCAGCCGTTCGCACTCACGAACCCGCGCGGCTGGCTCGCCGGCGTCGCCGAGCAGGCCTTCGGCTGGTTCGTCGACCGCGCCATCGTGCCCGCGATGCGCGTCGACCCGGTCGTGTTCCGGGGGCTGCTGCGCGTCTTCAACATGCTCGACCCGCCCGAGCAGCTGCTGCGCGACCCGGAGCTGGTGCTGCGCGCGCTGCCCGTCCTGGCCCGCGTGCTGCGCGGCGACGAGCCGGCGCACCTCTTCCCGCGCGTCGAGCGCGACGCGGTGCTCGCGCGGCTGGGAAGCTAGGGGTCTCAGCGCGGGCGGCGCGCCCCGGGTGCGCCTTACACCTCCAACCGCCCTCCGATCTCGACCACCTGGTTCGGCGGGATCGCGAAGAACTCCGTCGGCGAGCGCGCGTTGCGTGCGAGGAACAGGAACAAGGCCCGCCGCCAGCGCGGCAGCTCCGAGCGGCCCGTCGACACGAAGGTCTCGCGGCCGAGGAAGTAGCTCGTGCGTCCCCGGAACGTTTCGAGCCCCTGCGCCGCCGCGCGCCGCATGACGTCGGGAACGCGCGGCGTCTCCATGAAGCCGTAGCGTGCGACGACGCGCCAGAACCCACGCCCGAGCTGCGTGATCTCGACCCGCTCGGCCAGCGGGACGGTGGGCACGGCGGTGGTGACGATGGTGAGGATGACGACCTGCTCGTGCAGGACCTGATTGTGCTTGAGCTGGTGGAGCAGCGCCGGCGGCGTTCCCTCCGGGTCCTGGGTCATGAAGACGGCCGTGCCCTTCACCCGCCCCGGAGGATCGAGCTTCAGGGTCGCGAAGAGATCGTCGAACGGCATCCGCATCTTCGCGAGCTCCCGCGCGCGCCAGCTCGCGCCGAACCTCCATGTCGACATCACGGCGAACACTCCGCCCGCGGCGAGCATCGGGAACCAGCCCCCGTGCAGGACCTTGGCCAGGTTGGCGCCGAAGAAGGCGAGGTCCACTGCGAGGAAGAGCGCCACCAGGCTTCCGGCACGCCAGACGGGCCAGCACCAGCAGCGGCGCGCGACGGCGTAGAAGAGGACCGAGGTGATGCTCATCGTGCCGGTAACCGCGATGCCGTACGCGGACGCGAGGTTCGAGGAGTTGCCCGCCACCAGCACGAGCGCCGTGCAGGCGACCGCGAGCAGCCCGTTCACCACCGGAATGTAGATCTGCCCCTCGGTCGTGGCCGAGGTGTGCACGATCTTCACCCGCGGCACGAAGCCGAGCTGCACCGCCTGCTGGGTGAGCGAGAACGCACCCGAGATGAGGGCCTGGGACGCGACCACGGTCGCCGCCGCTGCGATCACCACCATCGGCAGAGCGAACCACCCGGGCACGAGGGCGTAGAACGGGCTCGCCACCGCGGCGCTGCAAACCTCGCCGTCCATCCCGAGGTGGCACCTCTCGAGCAGCAGCGCGCCCTGGCCGAAGTAGTTGAGAAGCAGCGCCGGCATGACCAGGCCGTACCAGGCGAGGCGGATGGGCCGCGGGCCGAAGTGGCCCATGTCGGCGTACAGCGCCTCGCCGCCGGTGATGCAGAGGACGACGGCGCCCAGCAGAAGGAAGCCGTGGTAGCCGTGGCTACCGAGGAAGCGCGCGGCGTGCAGCGGGTTCACCGCGGCGAAGACCGCCGGCTGCGCGGCGATCCGCGGGATTCCCACCGCCGCGATGCTGACGAACCACACCAGCGTGGCCGGTCCGAAGACGGCGCCGACGCCGGCCGTGCCGCGCCGCTGCACCATGAAGAGCGCACCGAGGATCACGACGGTGACCGGCACCACGTAGTCGGCGAGCCGCGGCGCGGCGACCTCGAGCCCCTCGATGGCGCTCAGGACCGAGATGGCCGGCGTGATCACGCCATCGCCGTAGAGGAGCGCCGCGCCGAAGAGGCCGAGCGAGATGAGCGCCGGCGTGCGCCCGGCCGCCGGCCCGAGGAGCGCCATGAGGGCGAGGATGCCGCCCTCGCCGCGATTGTCGGCCCGCATGATGAAGGTGAGGTACTTGAGCACGATCACCACGAGGAGTGACCACAGCACCAGCGACAGGATGCCCAGCACGTTCGCGGGCGTCGGCGGCAGCCCGCGGTGGGGGACGAAGCACTCCTTGATTGCGTAGAGTGGCGAGGTGCCGATGTCGCCGTAAACGACGCCCAACGCGGCCAGCGCCAAGGCGGGGAGCTCTCGCCGGTGCTCTGAGGCGGCGGCCGGCGCGGGGGCCTCGGCGGCGAGGGGGTGAGGCGCGTCCATCCGGCTCAGGGCTCGACCCGCGACGTGCCAGGCAGGCTCACGTGCCGCGGCACGCTGACGACGAGCATCCCAGGGGGCATCCCAGAGCGTCGCGCCGAAGTCAACGTGTCCTGCCCTCGATCTACTGAAGGAGCGGACGCGCGGCTACGCGCGCTGCGCCGCCGCGCGTGCGAGCGGCGCGCGCCCGTCGCGCCGGTGCCGGACCAGCGCCTCGAACAGGCGCCGCTGCCGCTCGTCGCCGAGCGCGCCCAGCTCGGGGTGCCACTGCACGCCGATCAGGAAGGGATGGCGCGTGGACTCGACCGCCTCGATGACGCCGTCGGGGCTCCACGCGACGGCGCGCAGCCCCAGGCCCAGGCGGCCGACCGCCTGGTGGTGGACCGAGTGCACGGTGAGCTCGGTCGCGCCGAGGATGCGCGCGAGCCGGCTCGCCGGCTCGATGTTGACCAGATGCTCGACCGGGCGGAGCTCCGGATGGCGGTGCCGGACCTTGTCGCCGAAGTGATCCGGGATGTGCGACACGAGGTCGCCGCCGAGCGCGACGTTCACCAGCTGCATGCCGCGGCAGATGCAGAGGATCGGAAGATCCTGGAGGGCGAGCGCCGCGCGCGCGAGCGCCAGCTCGAATCCGTCGCGCTCGGGCGAGATGCCGTAGTTCGCCTCGTGGCGGGCGCCGCCGTAGTGCGCCGGATCGACGTCGCCGCCGCCCGGGAGGATGAGGGCGGCGATCGCCCCGAGCGCCTCGGGGATATCCCCCTCGACCGCCGGCAGCATGATGGGCACGCCGCCCGCCAGCCGGACCACGTCCACGTACTCGCACGGGAGGGAGAAGGTCTGCCGCTGCCCCGCCCTGCCGTAGCTGGAAATGCCGATGAGAGGTCGCGCCACCGCCTGCTCCGGCCCCCAGGGTAGCGGGCGCGGGCGCGAGGTTCCAGCAGCGCGCCCGCTGTGGTAGGGCCGGCCATGACCTTCCCCCGCCAGGTGCCCCACATCCCGCGCCTCTCCGAGCTCCATGAGCTGCGCGAGGACGTGGTCTACGCCCACGCCGATGGGGTGCCGCTGCGCTTCGACCACTACCGTCCGCGGAAGGTCGACGGCCCGGCAGCCGCGGTGATCTTCGTCCACGGAGGCGCCTGGATGCACGGCGACCCGAGCCAGGCCGCCGGCAACGCGCTGCACTTCGCCCGCCGCGGCATCGCGACCATCTCGCTCTCGTACCGCCTCGCGCCCGCCCACCGCTTCCCCGCCCCGCTCGACGACGTGCGCCACGGGCTCCGCTGGGTGCGCGCGCACGCGGGGGAGCTCGGCATCGATCCCGAGCGCCTGGCGCTGCTCGGGCTGTCGGCGGGCGCCCACCTCGCCATGCTCGCGCACGTCGCGCGTGGCGTTCCGGAGCTGGCGCCCGAGCTGCCGCCCGAGCTCGGCGACGTGCCCGAGGACGTGCGCGCGATCGTCGTCCACTACGGGCCGTTCGACCTCTCCCGCAGCCGCCCGTTCCCCGACGGCATCGACCCCACGGCCGAGCTCCTCGGCCCGCGCTACACCGAGCCCGCATGGGTGCGCCTCGCCTCGCCGACCGAGCACGCGGCCAACGCGAGCGCCCCCGTGCTCTTGATCCACGGCACCGCCGACACGGTCGTCTCCTATCGCCAGTCGGTGCGCATGCACGAGGCGCTGGTGGCGGCGGGGAAGCCGGCGGAGCTCCTCCTCCTCGAGGGCGCGCCGCACGCCTTCCAGATCGACTGGCGCGGCGAGGCGAACCGGCGGGCGAACGAGGCGATGGACGCCTTCCTCGGGCGGCATCTGCGCGCGGAGCCGTGAGCTCCCCGACGATTCACGGCCGCTGCGACCCGCAATTCGCCGCGGTGCGCGATGCCTTCGCGGCGAATTTCGAGGCGGGACGGGAAGTCGGTGCGTCGTTCGCCGCGACCGTCGAGGGCGAGTGGGTGGTCGACCTCTGGGGCGGCTCGGCGGACGCGGCAAGGACGCGCGCGTGGGAGCGCGACACGATCGTCAACGTGTTCTCGACCACCAAGGCGATGACCGCGCTGTGCGCTCACATCCTCGTCGATCGCGGACAGCTCGACCTGGACGCGCCCGTGGCGCGCTACTGGCCCGAGTTCGCGCAGGCGGGGAAGGAGCGGATCACGACGCGGCACCTCCTGACCCACAGCGCAGGGCTCGCCGCGCTGCGGCGGCCACTGCCGACCGAGGCGCTGTACGACTGGACACGAATGGTCGAGACACTGGCCGCCGAGACGCCGTGGTGGGAGCCGGGAAGCGCCCACGGCTACCACGCGCTGACCTACGGGTATCTCGTCGGCGAGGTCGTCCGCCGCATCACCCGAAAGACCCTGGGAACGTTCCTCCGCGACGAGGTGACCGCACCTCTCGCTGCCGACTTCCACATCGGCCTCGCGCCATCGGAAGATGCTCGCGTCGCCGAGATGGTGCCCCCGAGCGCGGCGGAGACCGCCGCAGATCCGTCCCCAGCTCTCGACCCGCAGTCGCTGTCCGGCAGGGCGTTGAGCAACCCACCGCTCAGAGCCGAGTTTGCGAACCGGCCCGAATGGCGGCGGGCGGAGATCCCGGCCGCGAACGGGCACGGGAACGCCCGCTCGGTCGCGCGGGTGATGGCCGCGCTCGCGTGTGGCGGCCGGCTCGGCGGCGTGCGCCTGCTCGGCGAGCAGACGATCGCGAAGGCGATCGAGGAGCAGCGCTACGGGAAGGACCTCGTCCTCGGGTTCACGATGCGTTGGGCCCTCGGATTCATGCTGACCAGCCGCGAGCTTCCGCTCGGCCCGAACCCGCGGTCCTTCGGCCACGGCGGCTGGGGCGGGTCGCTCGGCTTCGCCGACCTCGACGCCCGCGTGGGCTGGGCCTACATCATGAACAAGATGTCCCCCGGCACCACGGGCGACACCCGCGCCGCCGGCATCCTGGCGGCGCTGTACGGGTCACTGTAGCCGCGGCCCTACTTCAGGTGTCTCGTCTTGCATCGGTTCCAACGCCGGTCGAGCGTTTCGCGAGGGTCTCGACCAAGCGGTCCTTGACCGCGCTCCACTCCGAGGCGATCACGGAGTACACCGCCGAGTCCCGGAGTAGACCCTCTTCGCCTGGTGCCCACGACATCGACCAGCTGCGCAATACTCCCTCGAACGTGGCGCCGAGCGCTTCGATCGCACGTCGTGATCGCACGTTGCGGGCGTCGGTTTTGAGATCGACTCGCGCCACCCGCAGGCTCTCGAAGGCGTAGCTCATCAGGAGGAGTTTCGCCTCGGTGTTGATGCCCGAGCCTTGGGCGGAGGCGGCGAGCCAGGTGAAGCCGATCTCGATGGCGCACAGATCCTTGCGGCCGGGCCAGTAACGGGGGTTCCAATACGCGGTGCACCCCACTGCACGACCGTCGGCGCGCCTGACCTGGGCAAACGGAACGAGTCCCTGCGCGACTCGTTCGAACTGGGCCGTCAGGTACTCCCCGATCGCGTCGGCGCGCGGCACGAGCGTGAAGGCGTAGCTGCTGCGGTCTTCCTCCGCGGCCAAGGCGAGGTCGTTGGTGTGGCTGACCGACAACGGCTCGAGCCTGACGAGGGAACCCTCGAGTGCAGGTACGTCCAACCATGGGTTCATCGGCCGCTACTCCTCATCGCTCCCGACCTTGGCACCTTGCCGTAACAGGCTGGCAGACCGTCACAGCGGCAGGTCCCTGGGATCCTCTGATCCTCCCCGCCGCAGCCTAACTCAAACGCTCCCACCGCCCACCCCGATCGCCAGGATTTCCAGGCACCTGACACCTGCCGACCCGCCGCGGCCACCGCATTATCCCGCACGGCTGCAAGACAAGCATGTCGCGTCCCGCCGCACCGACGGCGAGTCCACGCGAGCATCCGAACGGAATCACCGACGCGCGGCGGGCCGCCGCGCCCGGCCCCGCCAGTCGGGCGACGGACGACCGCCATCTCTCTCGTTGACCGACGCGAGCACGCGGTGATACGCGAAGGCCCTGGTATGAGTTCA
Source organism: Thermodesulfobacteriota bacterium (assembly GCA_046744245.1). Taxonomy (GTDB): domain Bacteria; phylum Desulfobacterota; class Binatia; order DP-6; family DP-6; genus DP-6. The sequence continues at coordinate 1,677 of JBKPBB010000189.1, read as the reverse complement.
GCCCTGCGCTTGGTCACGCCCGCCATCGCGCCCCCGCCGGCGCAGATCGACTGCCGCAACCCCGCCCGCTCCGTCACCCGGGGCCGCCCGTGAGCGCCGAGCCGGGCCGGTTCCGGAAGACCGAGGCGCTCTTCGCGCGGGCGCAGCGCGTCGTGCCGGGCGGCATCTACGGCCACCAGTCGCCGCTCATGCTGGTCCCCGGCGCCTACCCCTACTTCTTCGCGCGCGGGCAGGGAGCGCACGTCTGGGACGTGGACGGGAACCAGTACATCGACCTCATGTGCTCCTACGGGCCGATCGTGCTCGGCCACAACCACCCGCGCGTCGAGGAGGCGGCGCGCCGGCAGGCGGCCGACGGTGACTGCTTCAACGGGCCCGGTCGGGCGTGGGTCGAGCTGGCCGAGCACCTGGTGCGACTCACGCCGTGGGCGGCGTGGACCGTGTTCGCGAAGAACGGCTCCGACGTCTGCACCTGGGCGACGGAGGTGGCGCGCGCGGCGACGGGGCGGCGAAAAATCCTGGTGGCGCAGGGCGCGTATCACGGAGCGCACGCCTGGTGCACGCCCATACCGGAGGGCACTACGCCCGAGGACCGCGCGCACGTCGTCCACTATCGCTACAACGACCTGGGCAGCGTCGACGCGGCGCTCGCCGCGAACCCGGGCGACGTGGCGGCGATCATGGTGAGCCCGTTCCGGCACGACGTCTTCCACGACCTGGAGATGCCGGCCCCCGGGTTCCTCCCGGGGCTGCGTGAGCGCGCGGACCGCCTCGGCGCCGTCCTCGTCCTGGACGACGTGCGCGCCGGCTTCCGGCTTCACCTGGGCGGCTCGGGCGAGCATGTCGGCCTGCAGCCCGACCTCGCCTGCTACTCGAAGGCGCTCGGCAATGGCCACGCGATCGCCGCCTGCCTCGGCCGCGAGGCGCTGCGCGAGGCCGCGACGCGGGTCTTCTTCACCGGCTCGTTCTGGACCAGCGCGGTGGCGATGGCGGCGGCGATCGCCTGCCTCGAGGAGCTCGAGTCGAGCGGCGCGATCGCACACATGGCGCGGGTCGGGAGCGCACTGCGGGCCGGCATCGAGCAGCAGGCGGCGGCGCATCATCTCGAGATCTGCTACAGCGGACCGCCCGCCATCCCGTTCATGACCTTCGCGGCGGACGAGGGCTCGTTCGAGCGGAGCCGCGTCTTCGCGGCGGCGTGCGCCGCGCGGGGCGTCTACCTCCACCCGCACCACAACTGGTTCGTCTCGGCGGCGCTCGGCGAGGCCGACGTCGCGCGCGTGCTCGAGGTGACGGGGGAGGCGTTCCGGGAGGTCCTGCGCGGGAGCGCAGGATGAAATGACCATCCGCTGCGCCACCCCCGCCGACGAGGACGCCGTCCTGATGCTCTGCGAGGAGCTCTTCGACCCGCCCGGCCGCCGCCCGCGCGGCTACACGCGCGCGCGCGGCGCGGCCGGCTTCCGCCACGCGCTCGCCAACCCCGATGCCGACCTCCTGCTCGCGCTCGCGGAAGACGGCGCGATCATCGGCCTCTCGTCCGTGTACGTCGACCTCGAGTCCATCCGCTTCGGCCGGCGCTGCTGGCTCGAGGACCTGGTGGTCACGGCGCAGCGCCGGAGCCAGGGCATCGGCCGCCGCCTGCTCGACGCGTCGACCACGTGGGCGCGCGAGCGCGGC
>JBKPBB010000472.1:0-3268 GCA_046744245.1 Thermodesulfobacteriota bacterium | reverse complement strand
CTCCGCACCTGCACGCCGCCCGCCGCCATGGCCCCGACCAGGGTGGAGACGAACGGTACGCGCTCGCGGATGCGGATCGGCCGGGCGAGCACGCGCGCGAGGCGCATGGCCGGCGTCGGCTCGCCCGTCGGCTCGCGCATGATGATGCGCCGCAGGCGGTAGTTGGCGACCAGCGCGGCCCGGCTGTCGGCACCCACGACGCCCGTGCGCCGCCAGATGGTGCGATGGCAATGGAGCACCCGCGCGGCCCAGGCGAGGCCGCGCCCGAGCTCGTCGGGGCTCATGGGGCCCGCCCCCTCGTGCGCCGCCAGCCGCGGGAAGGCAACGCGTCCGGCGGTCGAGAGCCACACCGCGCGCGCGAAGACGCCCGCGTCGTCCTCCTCGCGCCCGAGCGTCAGGTGCACCACGGTGAGGAGCCCCGCACGGCGGATGCGCCGAAGCGCCGTGGCGGCGGCGCGGAGCGCGCCTGGCTCGCGCGCCTCGCGCACGAGCGGGTCTGGCTCGGGGCCGAGGACGAGCGCGCGGCAGCCGCTCCGGCGCGCGAGCCGCAGAAGACCGGGCTCGCGGGCGGCGGCGAGCTCGCTCTCCGCCGCCCAGGGGCTCGCGCGAGCCGCGAGATGGCGGCAGAGGAGCCGCGCGTAGGGCACCACCTGGCCGAAGCGATGTGCGGTGAGCAGGACGCCGCCGTCCTGCTCGCCGCATTCGGCGGCCACCTGGGCCGGGGCCCGGAGCCTGCCCGCCGGCCCGACGAGCGACACGCGCCGCCACGCGAGCATCCCGCGCCTATAGGAAGCTCGCGCCGGCTTTGCAACAGCATGCCGCGCCGCTAGCCTGGGGGCCGTGCCCGCGCTGCAGGTCGTCCTCGCGCCGAACCCCGGCCTCATGACCGGTCCCGGGACGAACCGCTTCCGGCTGGACGGCTGAGCCGGGTGGACGCGCGGCGGTGGTGCGCGACCAAACGCGGCCGGCGAGCGCCGCGCGGTCGAGGCCCGGCGGTCCGAGGAGCACGAGCACCCGCTCCTCGCGCCGCTCGACGCGGGCGTCCGCTACGAGCCCGGGCAGCGCGTCGGCGAACTCGCCCGCGTCGGCGGGCGAGTCCCAGGCCGTCATCCACACCAGCACGAGGTCGTCGCCGCGCTGGAGCGCGCGCAGGCGATCGCCGCCCCAGCCCGCGGCGACCAGGACGGCGCGCTCGGCCGGGAGCGCCCGCGCCGCGAGCACGCGGATCCCGAGCTCGCCGATTGTGTCCTCGAGGATGCGCGTGAAGCCGCTGGCCTCGAGGCCGTCCGTGCCGCCGAGCGTGACCACGATCGGGCGGTCGCGGGCGTCGTAGTAGCGCTCGGGGTGGAGCACCTGCTCGGTCGACTCCGGCGGGTCCAGGTGCACGCGGTCGACCGCCGCCCAGCCGCCCGCCGCGAGCGCCTGGCCCACGAACGTCGTCCCGTCATCGTACTGGAAGGCGAGCGAGGCGCGCAGCAGCTCGGGCAGGTCGGGGTACTTCTTCGCGAGCTCGCCCGGCACGCCGTGGAGCTGCCCCACGACCAGGTCGATGGTGCGCCGGTCGAGCTGCCGGCCGAGGACGTAGGCGAAGCCCGCGAGCGTCGCATCACCCTCGAGCAACGCGTGGCGCGCCAGCTCGCGGTCGCCGTGCCCGTCGAGAAGCGGCTCCGGCCGCGTCGGCAGGTGATAGTGCTGGTCCTGGAGCGCGTGCGTCAGCTCGTGGGCGATCAGGAACTCGCTCACCGGGTCGCGACCGGTGAGGAGCCCGAGGAGGCCCGCGCCCAGGCTGCGCGCCCCCGGGACGCTCTCGGCGACCACCAGCCGCTTCGTGCGCGGGTCGTAGAAGCCCGCGCCCTCCTGCTGGTAGAGCTGCTCGAGCGCGTTGCGGAGCTGCGTCCCCGGCGGCAGGAGGCCCAGGCGCTGGTAGACGGCCTCGGCGTGCTCGATGTCGCCGGGAGAGTAGCTCTGCTCGATCTCCTCCTTGACGACGGCCCCGAGCCCGTCGCGCGAGAGCGCGAGCACGGGCACGGGGGTCGTGAACGCGAGCCCGCGGAGCGCCACCAGGCCACGGCGCACCGTCTCGAGCGCGTCCTCGTTCACCTGGCCGTGACGGACGAGGCGCCGCGAGGCGCAGCCGGCGAGGAGCGCCAGCACTACCAGGAGCGCCACGGATCGCCTCACGGCGCGCGCTCGTCGATGATGATGGCGGGATAGCCGAGCCGCACGATCCGCTCGGCGCGCTCGAGCGCGGCGGTGCGCAGCGGGTAGGGACCGATGCGCACGCGGTAGTAGTGGCCGCTCGTGCCCGCGAGCGGGGTGACGAAGGCGTCGGGGAAGCGGTGCGCCAGCACCTGGCGGAGGTGCGCGGCCTTGTCGGGATCGCTGAGCGCGGCGACCTCGACCGTGTACGAGCCGGTGGGAGGCGGCGGGCTCGGCCGCCGAGCCGGCGCGGCCACCGGGGTGGCCGCCGGAGCGGCGGCCACCAGGGTCGCCGAGCCGAGGACCTCGACGCGGACGCGTACCGTGCCGGGACCGACCATGCCGATGGTGCGCGCGGCGGCATACGAGAGGTCGATGGCGCGCCCGCCGACGAACGGGCCGCGGTCGTTGATGCGGACTTGAACCGCGCGGCCGTTCTCCAGGTTGGTTACCATGACGCGCGTGCCGAGGGGCAGCGAGGGATGCGCGGCCGTCAGCTCGTACTGGTCGTAGATCTCTCCGTTGGCGGTGCGGTTGCCGTGGAAGCCCGGGCCGTACCAGGAGGCGACACCCACCTGCACCCCGTCGGTGATCGGCGGCGGAGCCGGCGCGCGCACGACAGCGCAGCCCGCGGCGCCGACGAGCCAGAGCGCCACCCACCTCCGCGTCCCGCCCCGCATCCCGGCGCATTATCGACGCACGGAGCGCACGCGCAATACCGCGTTCTCCTTGACCTTCGTGATTTACTCCCCGTGGGGCTTGTGGTAACTGCAGGACACTGCGCCATGTCCGGCCACTCCAAGTGGAGCTCGATCAAGCACAAGAAGGCGCTCAAGGACGCGCGGCGCGGCAAGCTCTTCACCAAGTTCATCAAGGAGATCACGGTCGCGGCGCGGCTGGGCGGCGGCGACATCAACGCGAACCCGCGGCTGCGCACCGCGGTCACCACGGCGCGCCAGAACAGCATGCCGACCGACAACATCGAGCGCGCCATCAAGAAGGGCACGGGCGAGCTCGAGGGCGTCTCCTACGAGGAGATCACCTACGAGGCCTACGGGCCGGGCGGGGT
>JBKPBB010000026.1:0-15097 GCA_046744245.1 Thermodesulfobacteriota bacterium | reverse complement strand
GGCATCGGGGTGCTTCGGGTCGGGGTCGGTGCGCACCAGGTAGGCGGGATGGCCGCCGCCCACGCGCGTCGTCTTCATGCGGCGCGAGGCGGCGAGGTCCGCGGGCCCGAAGCTGATCCCCTGCATGCGCGGGCTCGCGGCGCAGATCTCCTCGACGTTGGTCACGCCGAGCGCGGTCTCGAGGATGGCGTGCACGAGGAGCGGGCGCCGGAGCTTGTGGCGCGCCTCGAGCTGGGCGAGCAGGCGGTCCACGTAGTGGATGTCCCACGGCCCCTCGACCTTGGGGATCATGACGACCTCGAGGCGGTCGCCGATCTCGCCGACCAGACGCATGACGTCGTCCAGGAACCACGGGCTGTCGAGGCTGTTGACGCGCGTCCAGAGCGGCGTGTCGCCGAGCTCGACCTCGCGCCCGATCTCGACCAGGCCCTCGCGCGCCTCGAGCTTCTTGTCGGCGGGGATCGCGTCCTCGAGGTTCCCGAGCAGGATGTCGGTCTGCTTGGCCAGCTCGGGGAGCTTGGCGGCCATCTTCGGGTTCGAGGGGTCGAAGAAGTGGATGCAGCGCGAGGGCTTGACGGGGATCTCGAGGACCGGCTGCGGGGCGCCGATGGCGAGGGGTTTCGTGAAGTCGCGGGGGCTGCGCATGGGTTTGCCTCGAACGGGGTCTAACGTGGGGGGCCGGGAGGGGTCAACCGTGTCGCCACGCGCGCGGAGCACGACCGTGACAGCGCGGGGACGCCCACGCGAGAAGCCACCGGGAAGGACTCGTGGCGCGCTCCCGACGTCCTTTGCGTTGGCGTCCACCTTTCGGACCGCATTTCGTGGGAGTGGGTTGGCCTCTGCGGGTGCCGCGCGCCGCCGCTGACGAAGTCGGCGGAGGGGACCTGCACTCGCAGCTCATTCCGTGCTATCAGCACCGTCGAGCCGCGTCTCCGTTCTGCCGGCCGTTGGCTCAGTCGGTCGAGCATCTGCCTCTTGGGAGGGTCGGTGGTTCGTTCCAACCGACGATCACTCTGCGGCCGGGTTACTTGCTTGCGAACGACGCCCAGGCTGACGGCGGCGTTGCTGCTGGTCGTCTTCGCCTCTGCAGCGGAGGGCGGACCTCGCACGCAGTGTCGGCGCGCGTGCGGGAGCGCCGTCCGGTCCTGCATGACCGCAAGCGGGCGGGGTCTCCGCCCCTGCAAGGAACAAGTGCTACGACGGTGCGCGCGGGAGGGGCTTCAGGCGTGCGCGTCGTCGCCTCTACCGCCCGGCGCTGTCAGGTGTTCCGAGAGTGGAGCGCCCGCCTGTGCGGGCAGCTGCCCGCTCGCAGAGTACAGTTGCGTCCCGAATCCACGGGGCGGATGCAACTGCGAGGCGCCCGCCTGCGATCTGGCCCGCAGTAGTAGCTGTAACGGCGTGTGTCGCCATGCGGGGCGGGTCTGCGTCGCCCGAGGCGGCCGCTGCAAGTGTGTGTAGGGCGCGACTCGGTCGTTGCGTGGGTTGAAAGCCCCCGTTGAGGGACCGCCTGGTCAACCGGACCGGCTGGCCCAGCCGAGCTTCGCCCGCCTTGCCGGTGCGTCCGATCGGCGGCAATCTGCCCGCCGATGACCCGGTTCGGAGCGCTCGTCGCGGTCTCCGACGCCGTCGCGGCAACCCGCTCACGCACCGAGAAGGTGCGGAGGCTCGCCGATTTCCTCCGTGCCGTGCCGCCCGGCGCAGTGGCTTCGACGCTGCGGTTCCTCTCCGGGCGTTCCGGACGCGAGCGGTTGGGAGTCGGGCCGGCGGCGGTCGACGAGGCGTGGAGGGCGGCCGCACCGGCTGCCGAGGCGACGCTCGGCCTCGAGGACGTCATCGCTGCCCTCGCTGCCGTTCGCGACCTCTCCGGGGAAGGGTCGGCGGCCGAGCGCTCGCGCCGGCTCGGCGAGCTGTTCGCCCGCGCCACGGCGCCGGAGCGCTCCTTCCTGGCGCGCTGGCTGGTCGGCGAGCTGCGCCAGGGCGCGCTCGAGGGCGTGCTCACCGAGGCCGTGGCCGCGGCTGCGGGCATCGAGGCCGCGACGGTGCGCGAAGCGCTCATGGTCGAGGGCGACCTCGCCGTCGTGGGCGAGCAGGCACTCCGCGCAGGCCGGGCGGGCCTCGCCGGAGGCGCCATCCAGCTCTTCCGGCCGGTCCTTCCCATGCTGGCGGGTACCGCCTCGTCGCCGGCGGAGGCTCTCGAGCGCTTTGGCGAGGTGGCCGTCGAGGCGAAGCTCGACGGCGTCCGCATCCAGGTGCACAAATCGGGCGAGCGCATCGAGGTCTACAGCCGCAAGCGCAAGCCGCTCACCGACGCGCTGCCCGAGGTGGTCGAGAGCGTCGGCCGCCTCGCCGCCGACGAGGCCATCCTCGACGGGGAGGCGATCGCGCTCCGCGCCGACGGCCGGCCGGAGCCCTTCCAGGACACCATGCGGCGGTTCGGCCGCAAGCTCGACGTCGACGAGGTGCGCCGCGAGATGCCGCTCAGTGCCCGCTTCTTCGACTGCCTGCTGGTCGGCGGGCATCCCTGCATCGCCCGGCCGCAGCGCGAGCGCTGGCGGATCCTCGGCGAGACCGTGCCGCCGGACCTGTGCATCGCCGCGCTCTGCACCGCCGACCTCGCTGCCCTCGACCGCTTCCTGCAGGAGACCCTCGCGCAGGGCCACGAGGGGGTGCTCCTCAAGTCGCCGGACTCTCCCTACCGCGCCGGCCGCCGCGGCGGCGAGTGGCTCAAGTGGAAGCCGGCGGTCACGCTCGACCTCGTGGTGCTGGCCGCGGAGTGGGGGCACGGACGCCGGCGCGGGTGGCTCAGCAACCTGCACCTCGGCGCGCGCGACCCGGTGAGCGGCGGCTTCGTCATGATCGGCAAGACCTTCAAGGGCCTCAGCGACGAGATGCTCGCCTGGCAGACGGAGCGGCTGCTCGGCCTCGAGCGCGCGCGCGATGAGTGGACGGTCCACGCCGAGCCCTCGCTCGTCGTCGAGGTCGCCTTCGACGGCGTGCAGCGGAGCCCGCGCTACCCCGGCGGGGTGGCGCTGCGCTTTGCCCGCGTGAAGCGCTACCGGACCGACAAGAGCCCCGCCGAGGCCGACACCATCGACACGGTCCGCGGCTTGCTGCCCTCCGAGCCGCCGCCCCGATTGCGCGGAGGGAGGCCTACGGGTTTGTGATCAGTAGGCGCGAGGCGGCACGCTTCATCGCCTCAAGGAGGCGATGCGGCGAGCCAGTGCTCCACCTGCCGAAGCTTGTAGGCGATCGCTCGCGACTCGAGTTGGGTGCGGATGGTCTCGATCTCCTGGCGCGCCAGATACCAGCTGAGCGACGCATCGGCCTTGAGCTCGAACACGGTTGTGGTGAGGAAGCCCTCACAGACCCGCTCGTCGCAGAGCCTCGTCAGGGCCTCCAGGTCGGCGTCGTTCCGAAAGAGCATGACCGACTCGCGCGCGGCGAGGAGCCCCTCCGGCGGTGTCGTGAACCCTTCGAGCCCGCGCAGCACGCGCCATGCACGCGTGTCGGCCGCTCCGATGCGCGCGCGATCCTGGGCCTCGCGATCGGGATTGACGCTCAGCGCGGAGACGTTGTCACGGATCTGGATGAGGAGCACGCGTGACACGTGGGGCGCGAACCACGGCTCGCGCAGGGACTCCCGCAGCCAGCCGCACGCGAGGCTCAGGCCGTAGTTGTCGTAGTAACCAGCGTCCACGACGCGACGGCGCGGCCGGGTCGGCAGCACGGCCGCGGGGCTCACGTAGGGGGAGGACGCGGACAGTCGTGCCGCCGTGCGGACGGGGAGGCGATCGAGTCCGCCCGGCACGACGTCCGCTAGGTGGTACGCGGATGTGGACGCGAGGTCGAGGGCCCGGGGCTGCTCGATCCAGTGAACGAGGTTCTGCGCCGCAGCGCTCAGATCCACATTACTGATGAGCAGGCGCCGACCGTCCTCGACGAGGATTGGCGAAAACACGAGCGACGGCCAGCGACCGTCCTGCTCGCCACCGCGCAGCTCCGCAAAGGTCATGTCGAGCGCGGGACCGCCGTGCACGCGCCAGGCGTCCTCGAGCGCCTGCCCGCGATTGTCCTCGTTCGCGAGCGGGAGGAATGCCAGCGGCACGTCGCCGAAAGCCAGGCGGCGCGCAACGGCAGTCAACCCGTCACCGGTCACGCCGTCGGTGCGGAACGCATTCTTGCCCGCGCACAGCGACGCGACCCAGAACGATGCCCCAACCATCCCACCCGACGCGCCCGTGACGAGCCGTGCGGCCGGGCGAAAGCCGTCGAGGTGGTCGAGTCGCTCGAGGATCCACGCGGCCCAGACCGCCGCTCGGATCCCCCCGCCGCTCGCGCAGACCAGCACGAGCGGGCGCGAGTTGCCAGACTGCTCGATGGTCCGTCGCAGATCGACCAACTCGCGAGCCGCGCCGTGCGCGGGCGGCGGATAGGGCGCTGGTTTCGCGTACCTATCGCGGAGCGCCCGGATGCGCATCTTGTACGGATCGCGGCCGCCCGCGAAAAGTAGCGCGAGGCCGATCGCCAGCGTCATTGCCGGATGACCCGCGTGGAACGCGCAGAAGCCGTCGAATGCCACCATGCCGGCCAGAAGCATGCAGATGGCGACCGCCGGGGTGGCGGTGCGTCGAGCCCACAGGAACGCGATCCCGAGGCCAACGGCCAAGCCTAGCGCGAACACGTGCGACCAGGCGGAGGCGGGATGGTCCTTGTCCAAGACGAGCAGGCGCAGGAGCCATCCTGGCGGCGGGGTTGTGGCCTGCAAGTGATCGACGATTGCGACTGCCAGCGCTACGCCGAGCGCCATCACGACGGCGCCGCGGACGAACGGGATGACGTCGACGTGCGACGAACGCAGCACCTTTTCGGCCGCGTCACCCGAGACCCTGAGGATGCGCGGCGTGACGCCGGTCACGCCCTCGGTCGTATCAGATGCCCGCCGTTGCCGGAGCCGGTAAAGCGACGCGCAGCCCAGAAGGAGTGCCCACGGTACCGCGGCCGAGGCGAACGTCGGTGCGAGCGCCGGATCGTCTGCAGCCCGGCTGAACTCGAGCAGGTGCACCACGAGCGCGAGTGTCGTGAATACGCCGGTCACCGCCGCCCCGGCTCTCGCGCAGGCCCGCGCATCCTCGTGCCAGAAGAGCAGCGGCAACCCAAGAGCCCGGCCGAAGTTGAGGACAGGCGCCGCGACGAGGATCGCCGCGAGTGTCGGCACCGGGTAGCGTGCCAGGCTCCAGACGAATCCGAAGAGGGTGTCTCTTAGCGCGTCGATCGGTCCGGCATCCACGATCCCGCCTCCTCTGGTCCGGTCGAGCAGCGTATGGCGTGGGACGTGGGCATACCGCAAGACGATCCGTGCGCGATTCATCGAGCACGTGAAGACGCGGACGCGGTCGACGATCACCGTGCGAGAGGTCGCCTACGACACGGGGCTCGGCGACGACCTGTTCACCATCGCCCACCTGGGAGAAGGGCGATGAGCGTGCGGGCCACGGCGGACCCCTGGATCGGTCGGCTTCCGCGAGCCGCTCGAGGTGGCCCGCCTACGGCTCATGACCGAAGGCACGCTCGACACCCTCACCGCTTGCCCGTCTTGTTGCGCGGATCGTCGGCCGGGTTCACGAAGACGACCTGGAACGGTCCCGTGCCGTGCACCTGGACGATCCCCTCGCCCTTCCTCCCTACCCAGGCGAAATGCGGCGCCTTCGCCGGGAGCATGAGATAGGAGCCGGCGGGAAACTCGCGCGCCCCCCGCTTTTGGAGCTTCTCGCCCATCCCGAGGAACAACGTTCCCTTGACGACGGTCAGGTGCTCGTCCACCGGGTGCCAGTGCGGCGGGACCTTGCCCCCCGCCGGCTGCCGGATGCGGATCACGAAGGGACCGGATTTCTCGGGATCCCCGGACAGCACCGCCAACTTGGCGCCCCGTCCCCCCGGGGGGAAGGGCTGCCACTTGAGCGCCCCGGGTACCAGCATGACGTGCGCCGGGGCCGCCTCGGCCGGCGGCGCCGACTTGCCGGCGGGCTCGGCCTTGTGCGTCCACCGCGTCCACGTCGCACAGCCGGCGACGCCAGCCACCGCTGCGATCACGAGCAGACGAGACGGCCAGCTCGTCATGGCACCCTCCTTGCCGGCGCGGGATCTGCCGCGCGGCCTCTACCGCTCATAGAGCTTGAGCACCTGCACCTTCCCCGCGGGCGCGGCCTGGATGCAGAGCTCGCACAGCACGCACTCATCGAGGTTCTCCTCGACGATGCGGAGCCTCCCGTCCTTCTCCTGCGCGAAGATGTTGACCGGGCAGACCTCGACGAGCTTCTTTGCGAGCGCGGCGTCGGCCGCGACCGCCGGGTCCACCTGCACGTCGATGAACATGCCCGGCATCAGTGCCCTCGCAGGCGCTCCTTCACGAGCGCCGGGATGTCCTCGATGCGCTCGGCGACCGAGATGCCGGCGGCCGTCATGCGCGCGATCTTGTCGGCGGTGGTGTCCGCCTTGCCCTCGACGATCGTGCCCGCGTGGCCGAAGCGCATCCCCGGCATCTCGTCCATGAAGCGGCCGGCCATGAAGGCGACGATCGGGAGGCGCGAGCGGTTCTCGCGCACCCAGTCGGCCAGCTCGGCCTCCATGCGGCCGCCCGGCTCGGAGTAGATGACGATCGCCCTGGTCTCCGGGTCGGCCTCGAAGAGGGGCATCAGCTCGGCGTAGGTCGAGCCGATGATCGCATCGCCGCCGATCGACACGGCGGTCGACTGCCCGAGGCCTGCGGCGGAGAGCGTGTTCGCGATCTCGGTCGTCATGCCGCCCGAGCGCGACATGACACCGATCGGCCCCTTCTTGAAGGCGCGGCGGACGTTGACGGCCGGGCCGCCGAGGCCTCCCATCTTGGCCTCCTCGGGCGAGAGGATGCCGAGGCAGTTGGGGCCGATGATGCGCGCGCCGCGGAGGCGGGCGAGCTCGACCATCTGCGCCACCTCGCCGCGCGGGATGCGCTCGGTGACGACCACGACGAGCTTGACGCCCGCCTCGATCGCCTCGAAGACGGCGTCGCGCGTGAAGCGCGGCGGCACGGTCACGATCGAGCCGTCGACGCGCTGCGTGGCCGTGATGTCGCGTACGCAGTCGTGGACCGGCACGCCGTACACGTCACGCCCGGCACGGCCCGGCGTCACGCCGCCGACGATCCTCGTCCCGTAGTCGAGGCCCTCGCGCGTCAGGTTCACGGCCTCGCGCCCGGTGATGCCCTGGATGATGACCGCCGTGTCCTTGTGGATGAGGATCGACATCAGCCCTTCATCTTGGCGACCGCGCGGCCCGCGGCCTCGTACATCGACACCGTGCGATCGCAGTACTCGACGCCGTACTTGCGGAGGATCTTGAACCCGTCGTCCTCCCACGCGCCCGGGATGCGGAAGATGGCGATCGTCTCGGCAGGGGTGCGGCCCGCCTCGACGCAGCCCTTGATCACGCCGCGCGCGACGATGTCGACGCGCGTGTTGGAGACGACGTTCATCATGACCGCGATCTTCCTGACGCCCGGCTTGGAGAGGATGAGCTTGGTCAGCTCGCACGCCTTCTTGACGCTCGGGTTGCCGCCGATCTCGCAGTAGTTCGCGGGCCGGCCGCCGTGCTTGCGGATGGCGTCGAAGAGCGTGAGCGAGCCGCCGCCCGCACCGATCACGAGCCCCAGGTCGCCGTCGAACTCGCGCACGTTGCCGGCCACGCCGCGGTGGTCCGAGGCGTCGACCCGGGCGCCTTTCAACTCGAACTCGGTCGGCGGGCGGGCCTCGCGCGTCTCCTCCTTGCCGATGCCGAGCTCCTGGAGGAGCTTCGCGTGCTTGTCGCGCGCGTCGCCCTCCAGGTCGACGTGGCCGTCGAGGACGAGGAAGCGGCCGTCCTCGGTCTTTCCGAGCGGGTTGATCTCGGCGAGCGTGAGATCGTAGCGGAGGAAGATCTCGACCAGCGTGGCGACGATCGGCGTCGAGCGACCGAGATCGTCGCCGCTCACGCCGACCGCGGCGATCGCCTCCTTCGCCTTGTAGGGGGTGAACGGGAGGAGCGTCGAGACGTGGACCTGCCCCACGTGCTCGGGGTGGCGCTCGGCGACCTCCTCGATGTCGATGCCGCCCATGTCGCTGAAGATGAGGACGGGGAGCTTCCTCCGCCCGTCCCAGGTGACCGCGGCGAAGTACTCGTGGACGACGGGCGCCCGCTCCTCGACCAGCACGCCCCGCGGCCTCTGTCCCCCGATCTCGAGGGCGAGGATCGCGCGCGCGGCGGCCTCGGCCGCGTCCGGAGCGTCGGCGAACTTGACGCCGCCCGCCTTCATGCGGCCGCCGGTCAGCACCTGGGACTTGAGCACGACCGGGACGGCGAGGTCGCGGGCGATCTCGGCGGCCTCGGCGGCGGTGCGCGCGACGCGGCCGCGGAGGAGCGGCGCGCCGTGGCGGGCGAAGAGGGCCTTGGCTTCGTATTCGTAGAAACGCATCGGCCGCGCGAGGCGGCTAACACGCTGCGTCGGTGAGGGTCAAGGGACGGCCCTCGGGCCGAAGGACCGGCGGCCCGGTCATCGTCCTTCGGCGAGCGGACGCCATGCGCGGCGCCTCGGCAGGAGAAATCCGGTGCGCTTCGCGTAGTCGCGATACTCCCCGCTGTGCCGCGTGAGGGCATCCTCTTCGAGGCGCGCGCGCCAGACCGTCAGGGAGATGCAGACCGCGGTCAACAGGATGACGATGGGAGAAAGCGCCCCGATCAGGATCGCGGCGAAGAGAAGGATGTAGCCGAGGTACATCGGATGACGAACGTACCGGTAGGGGCCGCGACGAACGACCGTGCGCACGGAAACGAGAAGCGCGAAGGATCGTCCGAGGCAAACGACCGACCAGACCGCGACCGCGTAGCCTGCGACGCTCACCAGCAGGGCCGCGACCGCGGCCCCGTCGCGCAAGGCGACGGGCATCAGGCTCTCTCGGAGCGGGGCCGGCGCCAGGTGGGCGAAGGCGAAGGCGTAGATGAAGAACGTTCCGAGCAAGGGGACGAGGACGTCGGGCGGCTTCTCCGGCTGCCTCACCGGAGCGCGATTGAAGAGCAGGGTGAGGCCGACGAAGAGCTCGAAGGCGAAGATCAGGGCGTCCCTCGCCGGGACGGCGAAGACGCCGCTCGGACCGAAAGGCAGCGCCCTCCGCTCGCCGAGCAGCGCGACCGACGCGCGGAGCGCCCCGAGCTGCTTGTAGGCGAGGAGGAAGAAGAACAGCGAGAAGACATACTTCTCGACCAGGGTGATCCATCTCGCGAGCGTTGGCGTTAGCGTCATGACGGGGCGTGGGGAATCCCGTGACCCCCTCGGCGGCGTGACGCCGGTCAGGTAGCCGCACGCGGTGCTCGTCTGCAAGCGCGGTCCTCGGCGCTCGCCGGCCCCGTAACTCCGCCCCCGACTCGGAGGGCGCGCGCGAAGGAGGCGCAGTTCGCCCGGAAGCCGGCGAGCAACGGGTGAAGGTCGAGGGGAAGGACCACGCCGGCGGCGGGTAGTGGTTGAAGAACGCCACCGCCCGGCGCTATGGTCGGGAGGTCATGCCCGAGGCCTGGCGCGAGGCACTCTCCGACGGCGAGCTGCGCGAGCTCTGCGCGATGCGCGACTGGCGCTCGTGGCTCTCGATCGCGATCGACTGGGCCGTCATCGGCGCGGCCCTTGCCCTGGTCGGCCGCTGGCCGCACCCGCTCACGGTCGTGGTCGCTCTCTTCCTCGTCGGCGGCCGGCAGCTCGGCCTCGCCGTCCTCATGCACGAGGCGGCGCACCGGACGCTGCTCCGGGACCGGCGCTGGAACGACCTCGTCGGCAACTGGCTGTGCGCGTACCCCGTGTGGAGCGACCTCTACCCGTACCGCCCCTACCACCTCCAGCACCACGCGAAGACGTGGACGGAGGACGATCCCGACCTGCCGCTCGCCACGCCGTTCCCGGTGACGCGCGCGAGCATGCGGCGGAAGATCTGGCGCGACCTCTCGGGCCGGACGGGCTGGAAGCGCTTGAAGGCGACCGTGCGCCGCGACCTGGGCCGCTCCAGGGGCCGCGTCAAGCGGAACTTCGACGCCGGGCTGGAGGCGCTCCGGGGAGTCGTCGTCACCAACGGCGTGCTGCTCGGCGTGCTCGCGCTCGCCGGACACCCGGCGCTCTACCTCCTCTGGGTGGGGGCATGGCTCACGACCTACAGCCTCGCGATGCGGCTCCGCTCGATCGCGGAGCACGGCATGGTGCCCGACCCCGCCGACCCGCTCCGCAACACGCGCACGACGCTCGCGCGCTGGTGGGAGCGGCTCCTCCTCGCGCCGAACCGCGTGAACTATCACCTGGAGCACCACCTCGTGATGGCGGTGCCGCACTACAACCTGCCGCGCATGCACCGGCTGCTGCGCGCGCGGGGCGTGCTCCGGGATGCGTGCGTGACGCGCGGCTACCTCGACGTGCTGCGGCTCGCGTCGGCGCGCGCCGCGGCGTGAGCGCGCCCGGCTAGAAGTCGATCCGCTGATCGGGCTGACCCTCCTCCGAGAATCGGTAGATCGCGTCCTCGCCCGCCACCCCGTAGACGACGGCGCGGGCTCCCCGCAGACTGCCGGCGCACAGATCCAGGAACGTCTTCCGGCCCTCGGCCGTTCTCAGCACCGCCTCGGTCGCTTCCCAGAAGCCCAGATCCTCCTGAATGGGCGCCGGTGGCGGCGGATACAAGTGGCGCACGAACCTCCGGATGCCGCCGTGTCGCGACGACAGGTAGGAGGCGTCTCCGAGGTTTGCGCAGGCGGTGGGATCCACGTCGACCAGCCAGGCGGCCTCGAGCGCGGCGGGTGCGCAGTGAAGCGTGCCGGCGGCCGCCCGGCGATAGGCAGGACTGCGCTGCCGGAAAGGGTCAATCGCGACGTCGGACTTCTCGCGGCGCGCCTCGGCCTCCCATCCACCGTGTGCGAGCCACTGCTCGACGTCGCGCTCGGGTGCGGCGATTCCTCCCGACGTCCATCCGAAGGTGCGGCCGGACCGGCTGTCGCGAGCCAGGATCAGGCCCCACCCGGGCGCGACCGCCACGCGGTCGAAGGCGGCTCCCGTCTGCGTGACGAAGACGCCGGGCGGGCCGATCCGGGTGAGTGGAAGCCGGTGCAAGCGCTCGACCAGCTGCCGATGCGCGCCCTCTGCGCCCCGCACGTCGCAGCAGCCCCTAAACCGCGTGAAGGACTCGAGCTCGAGAACGTAGTGCATGCGCTCCAGGCGGATCTCTCGGGAAGCGAAGAAGGACCGCGGCAGCGGGAAGCCGACTCCGACCGAGTCCTTGATCGGCACGCTGGCGGGAAAGTAGCCCGGCGCGACCACCGCGACGCGAGTCGTCCATCCCAACCAGAGCGGGAAGAGGAGGCTCACGCCCCCACCGACGGAGAAATGGCCGGAAGAGTCGGTGGAGCTCCACGTCTCCTGTAGGTACGTTTCCCCTGGGTGCCCCATCCCCAGCCAGGTGTAGGAATGGGCCCACATCTCGACGAGCGCGTCCGGCACCGGGCTCCCCGTCGCGCCGTCGACGACCGACCCGCGAACCGGAGGGGCGATCCGCATCGGGCTGCAGCCGCCGGCCGCGATCGATGCGGCGACGATCAGCGCGGCGATGCGCAGCTCAGTGAAACGCATGCAGGCACGCGCCTGCGCTCGGGCAGCTGCCCGGCCGTCAGCCGCTCGCCCCGTCCCGGCGCACGAGCGCGTCACGCGGCACGGGCGGATTCCGGGCGTAGTCGTAGAAGCCGCTGCCCGTCTTCCGCCCGAGGTACCCGGCCAGCACCATGCGCCGGAGCAGCGGCGGCGGCGCGAAGCGCGCCTCCTTGTACTCCACCTGGAGGAGCGAGGCCATGTGGAAGACGATGTCGAGCCCGATGAAGTCGGCGAGCGCCAGCGGACCCATCGGGTGGTTGGCGCCGTTCTGCATCGCCGCGTCGATGTCGGCGATCGAGCCGAGGCCGCGCTCGAGGCAAGCGATCGCGTCCACCATGTAGGGGACGAGGAGGCGGTTCACGATGTAGCCGGTCGAGTCGGCGACCACGACCGGCGCCTTGCCGAGCCGCTTGGCGAACGCGACGCAGGTCTCGACCGTCGCGGGTGACGTCCTCAGGCCCGGCGCCACCTCGACCAGCTTCATGGCATGCACCGGGTTGAAGAAGTGGAGGCCGATGAAGCGCTCGGGCCGCCCGGTGGCCGCGGCCAGCTCGGTCACGGTGAGCGTGGAGGTGTTGGTCGCGAAGATCGCCTCGGCCTTCACGATCTCGTCGAGGCGCGCGAAGTGATCCTGCTTCACGGGCAGCTCCTCGACGATCGACTCGATCACCAGGTCGACCTCGGCCAGGTCGTGCAGACGGGTCGTCCAGCGCAGGCGCTCGAGCAGCGCGCCGTGGTCGGCGGCCGTCAGCTTGCCGCGCTCGACGTCCTTCTGGAGCTGCTTCTCGACCTTGGCCCGGTGCGTGTCGAGCGCCCCCGGGGTGGCCTTCGCCATGATGGTGTCGAAGCCGGCGCGGGCCGCCGCCTGCGCGATGCCGAGGCCCATCTGACCGGCGCCGAGGACGCCGACGCTGCGGATCTCCATCGACGAAAATCCTCCTGGCCGGCCTGGCTATGACACTTCCGCCGCCGACGTCAACCAAACACGGCACGCCTGGTCTTGCCCGCCCCGGCAGTGGTACATGCGCCGCATGCGCGACGAGACGAGCCTCATCATCCCCGCCGTGCGCGCCGTGCTCGACGAGGCGCTGGCCGCGGGCCGGCGGACGACCGACGGCGGGAAGGCCATCGACGAGCACCAGGTGCACGCCGAGCGGCTGGCCTACGCCGCGACCGAGGCGGCGGCGGCCGAGGCGCTGGCCGCCTACGCCCGCGAGCGCGCGGGCGACGAGACCGTCGGCCAGATGGCGGCCGCGTTCGCGGGCGAGGTGGCGAGCCGGCTCGGCGCCGAGATCGAGGGCCAGCGCGACGACTTCGGCGTCACCGGCGAGACGCTCGCGCGCACGCTTGGCGCTCCCGAGGTCCTCGCCGCCGTGCGCGCCGCACAGCACGAGGCGCGGCTCCGCGAGATCGGTCGGGAGATCATCCGCACGCGCGGCGCGAACAATTCCTGGATCGACGGCGACATGGCCGAGATGGCGCGGGACTCGGCTCGCAGTTTTGCCCGAAAAGAGGTCGCGCCCATCGCCGAGCGCATCCACCGCCACGACGAGCTCGTCCCCGAGTCGATCATCCGCCGGATGGGGGAGCTCGGCTACTTCGGCATGTCGGTGCCCGAGGAGTACGGCGGACAGGGCATGGGCAACCTGGTGATGATCGTCATCACCGAGGAGCTCTCCGCGGCCTCGCTGGCGGCGGCGGGGAGCCTGATCACGCGGCCGGAGATCCTGACCAAGGCGCTCTTGAAGGGCGGGACCGAGGCGCAGAAGCGGAAATGGCTCCCGCCGGTCGCGGCCGGCGAGCTCATGGTCGGCATCTCGGTGACCGAGCCCGACACCGGCTCCGACGTCGCCTCGGTGCGCTGCCGGGCCGAGCGCACCGAGGGCGGTTGGCTCATCTCGGGCGCAAAGGCGTGGTGCACGTTCGCCGGGCGCGCCGACGTGCTGGCCCTCCTCGCGCGCACCAACCCCGACCCCCGGGCGGGCGCGCGCGGCCTCTCGCTCTTCATCGTCCCCAAGGATCCGTTCCCCGGCCACGAGTTCGAGATGCGCCAGCCCGGAGGCGGCGTGCTGCACGGCAAGGCGGACGCCACACCCGGCTACCGCGGCATGCACTCCTTCACGCTCGGTTTCGAGAGCTACTTCGTGCCGGCCGAGAACCTGATCGGCGAGACGGCCGGGGAGGGCAAGGGCTTCTACCTCCAGATGGGTGGCTTCGCGGCCGGACGGCTCCAAACCGGCGGCCGCGCCTCGGGGCTCGCGCAGGCGGCGCTCGAGGCGACCGCCACCTACGCGAACGAGCGCAAGCAGTTCGGCCGCCCGATCGGCGACTTCCAGCTGACGCAGTACAAGCTCGGTCGCATGGCGACCCATCTCGCCGCGGCCCGTCAGCTCACCTACGCCGCCGCGCGCGCCATGGATCGGGACGAGACGATTGCGCTCGAGCCGGCCATGGCCAAGCTCTTCGCCTCCGACGTGGCGGTGCGGGTGACGCAGGAGGGCCAGCTCCTGCACGGCGGCTGGGGCTACGCCGAGGAGTTCGCCATCTCGCGCCACGTGGTCGACGCGCTCGTGCTCCCGATCTTCGAGGGCGTGAAGCCGATCCTCGAGCTCAAGGTGATCGCGCGCGGGCTGCTGGGCGGGTGAGGAGCTCGGCGAGCGTCGAGCCCTCGGGCGGCACCCGCCCTACGCCTCGCGCCGGAGCGGGCGGCGCCGGATGTGGGCGCGGAGCAGGCGGCAGGCGAGGAACATCCCGACCGCCTCGAGCGCGATCAGGTGCGGCAGGTGGCCGGCGCGCTCGGCTGCCCACGACGCCGCCAGCATGGCCGCGCCCACCAGCGTGATCACCATGCCGATCACGATGTTGGCGGTCGACTGGCGCCCCGTGGTGGGCGGCTCGGAGAACGGCACGTAGTCGCGCGCCGCGGCGGGCAGCAGCGAGAGGAAGGGCAGGGCGAGCAGGCTCGGCACCGCGACCGGCAGCTTCCCGGCGTCGGTCGCCGCGATCCAGAGGAGCGCGATGACCGCGCCCGGCAGGATGACGTAGTAGATCGCCGCCTTCCGCGTGCCCTGGAAGAGCGGCGCCGCGCTCCCGAGCGGGACCGCCGCGAAGACCTCGGTCGCCGCGTGGTTCGAGGAGATGCGCAGCGCCTCGAGGATGACCGACGGCAGCATGCCGAGGATCAGGACCGAGACGAAGGCGCCCGCGGTCAGGCTGTAGGTGGCGCGGCTGAAGAGCTGCGCGACGGGGAGGAGGAGGAAGAAGCCGAGCGACGGGTAGAGCCGCGTCTTCGTCTCGCGGTCGCGCCGGAGGTAGACGGAGGTGAGCCGGAACGCCGCGCGCTCGACCGGATCGCGGAGCCACCAGCCGACGAGGCCGCCCGGCGCGCGCTCCGCGGACAGCCGCGCGGGCCGCGCG
>JBKPBB010000302.1:0-6034 GCA_046744245.1 Thermodesulfobacteriota bacterium | reverse complement strand
GCCGGCGCGCTCAGCAGGTCTCGTATCGCCCGGTTGGCGGGATGGCCGGAGAGGAACGCGCTCACCGGCCGGCCGAGGAGCGCCTCCGCCGGCTCGCCCAGGTGGTGCGCGAGGGCGGCGTTGACGTAGGTGAAGCGGCCGGACGGATCGGCGGTGAAGATGAGCTCGTGCGCGTGCTCGGCCAGGTCGCGGTAGGCGTCGCGCGAGGCCTCGAGCGCGCGCCGGCTCCGCTCCTCGTTCGCGCGATGGCGGAGGGCGAACTCGAGGTTCCGCGCCCCGGCCTCGGCGATCGCGAGGCAGATGACGGAGCCGGTCACGATCGCGGTCACCAGCTCGGCGGTGGGAAAGTGAAAGCGGAGCGCGGGGATCGCGAGCAGCCAGGGGATGACGGTGGCGACCAGGAGGCCGAGCTCGGCCGGCCAGCCCCACATGAAGGCGAGCGCGGCCGACAGGTAGAGCGTGAGGAGGACGTAGGCGAGGAAGTCGCCGCTCCCGGCGACTCTCGCGAAGACGACGGTGGTGCTGGTCCCGAGGAACACGCACGCCGCCATGACGACCGGGAGGACGCCGCGAACGGCCGGCTCGGCGCGTACGATGGCGATCGCCCCGCCGATGACGGCCGCCTGCACGGCGAGGATCGGGACGGCGAGGAGCGGCGTGAGGAGCGACTCCAGGCAGAGGACGATGCTCCAGCCGACCGCCACGCCGAGCCACACCGCCGCGAACAGCGGCAGGCGGCGTCTCATGTGGCGGGCGCGCGCACGCGCCACGGAGGCGCCAGAGCCGTCGAGATCCTCGGGGCCCGTCAGTCGCTCCTCCCCCATAAGGACCCCGCACTCTACCGCAAATGCGGTAGAGTAAGGTAAGAGCCTGGGGCGGGTTCGCGCGGTCCGAGCCCGCTGGTTCGTCGGTGCGGGCGCGCTCTGCCGCGCTCGTTGCGTTTCGCTGCCAGCCTACGCTAGGGGACGGTGCGGAGCGTCGATGGGTCGAGAGGACGACCGCCTGCATCTCCTCTACGAGGTCACGCGCCGCCTCGCGACCTTCACGGACCTCGACGAGCTGCTGCGCTACGCGACCGGCCGAACGCGAGAGCTCCTCGATGCCGAGGGCTCCGCCGTGCTGCTGCTCGACCCCGCGCGACGGGAGTTCAACTTCGGAGTGGCGAGCCAGAGCGAGGCGCACCGGGCCACCTCCGCCCGCCTGCTGGAGATCCGCTTTCCCGCCCATCTCGGCGTCGCCGGCTGGGTGCTGGCCCACGACGAAGCACTGGCGGTCGCGGATGCGCAGCAGGACCCGCGCTTCTACAACGGCGTGGATCAGGTCACCAACATCACGACGCGCGCCATTCTCTGCGCACCCCTGCGCGCCCGGTCCGGGAACATCGGGGTGATCGAGGTGATCAACCCCGCTCGCCAGCCTGCTGCCGAGGACCTCGAGTTCCTCGAAGCGCTGGCGAGCGACATCGCCGTGGCCCACGAGAAGGCGGCGCTGCAGGAGCAGCTTCGCGGCGAGGTGGTCGGGCTCCGGCAGGTGTGTCGTGTCGCGGGTCTGGGCCTGCTCGCGCTGGGCACGCTGCTGGCGCTCGGCGCCGGGTACGTGCAGCTGGCGTTGGCGCTTCCCTTGCGCGAGCTGCCGGCCCGGCCGGGTGCGGTGGACGGCCTGGTGTGTCTGCTCCTCGGTGCGCTCCTGTCCGCGGTTGGACGGGGCTGGCTGTCTCGCCGAGGCGCCGCGACCCGTGCCTAGCGCGCTCCTCCGGGTCGCACGTCCGCTTCACGCCGACGGCGCCGCCACGGCGAGCCAGCCATGCTCGGCGAGGAAGCGACGCAGGCGCGGGTCGTCGGCGGAGAGCGGCGGCAGCCACTCGCCCACCAGCGTCCGCTTCCACCAGGCGCCGGTCGGGTCGCCGGGCGGGGCGAACTCGTAGCGATAGAGGCGGGCGCGGATGTAGCGTGGGGGCGCGTCGGGGAAGGGGTCGGTGGCGAGCAGGCTGAGCGCACCCCGGTCGTCGTGGAGGAGCTTCCACACCAGGTGGAGCGTCCACGGATAGCGCTCCGGGGTCGACATGGCGGCGAACCAGATCTGCCAGTCGATCCGCTCCTGGTAGGGCGCGATCACGCACGGCCGGCGCATGACGTCGCCCGGCTTGCACTTGAACTCGTACTCGCGCCACCGGGTCTCCGCCGTGATCGTCTCGTCGCTCGTGCCCTCGAAGACGATCTCGGGGCGCAGGCGGCCGACGCTGCCGAAGGCGCCGTAGGTGTTCACCAGCTCGAGGCGGTTGAAGGACGTGTTCATCATCTGACGGCTGGAGAGCAGGTTGCGGACCGGATCGACGCTCAGGACGGCGACCAGCACGACCAGCGCGCTGACGGCGACCGGCTGCGCGCGCGAGGGTCGCGCCTCCGCCGCCGCTCGCTCGGCGCGTGCGACGAGGGACCCGGGCAGCATGTGGCGGAGCAGCGAATCGTCGAAGCAGGCGAGGATGGGCACGATCGTGAGCCAGTTCAAGAACGAGAGGTTCCCGCTCAGGATGAGCGACACCTGGAACGCGAGCAGCACGCCGCCCGCGACGTGCCGCGCCGCGCGTGGCCAGAACGCGAACCACGGCGCCCCCAGCTCGGCCAGATAGTTGAACAGCACGCCGCCCTTCTGGAACCAGTGCGGCTTGAAATGGAACCAGCGGCTGAGTGGGTTCGGGAGCGGCTGCGTCTCGTAGTGGTAGTAGAGGCAGGTGAGGTCACGCCAGCACGAATCGCCGCGCAGCTTGATGAGCCCCGCGCCCAGCATGACGCGGAAGATGAGCCAGCGGTAGAGCCAGAGGACCGCCGCGGGCGGCGGGCGGCGCGGGAACGGGCGCGGATCGAGGAGCGGGCAGAGGAAGACGGCGAGGAACCCGGTCTCGAGGAGCTGGATCTCCCAGCCGTAGCCGTACCAGTCCTGCCCGATGTGGACGAAGGAGAGGTAGAGCGCCCAGAGGATGGCCAGCAGGAGCGCGTTGGCGAAGCCGGCGAGCACCACGAGCGAGAGGCCAGCGCCGAGCCAGGCCATGGCGAGCATGAAGCCGTCGGAGGCGTCGAGCCAGAAGAGGCTCGGGAACTCGAGGAACGCCGCCCGGCGCGAGCCGAAGTGCGCCTCCAGGCGGTGGAGGAAGAGCGTGACGGGCGTGAGCCCGTCATGGCCGAGCAGCGGGAGCAGCTGCTGGGCGAGGCAGAGGAAGGCGATCGAGTAGACGAAGCCGAGGAGGCGAAGGAGGACGAAGCGAGTGAGCCAGTAGGGCGAGCGCGCCACCGGTGGGCTCGGGTTCTATCGGCGTGCGCGCGCGTCGATCAACCCGCCGCCCGCCGCTTGCGGGGTCACGCGCCGCGCGCTATGCCGCGGGCGGCGGGGAGGTCGAGGGCGATGCGGCGGAAGACGGTCGTCGCGGCGGTGCTCGTGCTGGGGGTGGCGGGCTGTCGAAGCAGCTCGCGACCGATCTACGAGTACGAGCCGCCGGTCACCATCACCTCGACCGACCGGCCCGTCCCGCCGGCCGCGCCGACCAACACCACGGCGCCGCCCCGCGCGCCGGTGTGGTTCAAGGGCGAGGCGCGGTAGCGCGGTCGCAGATTATCCCCCATTTTCTTCCGGAGAATCCCCCGACGCGGTGAGCATCGGCGGCGGGCGGCGCGCTAGGCTACGGGCGTGCGCACGACCAGGAGCGGAATCGTCCTGCTGGCCGCGCTCCTCGCCGCGCCGGCGCTCGCCGACGACGTGTGCCTGGCGCCCCGCTGCCTCGACGTCGTCGTCCCGGTGCCAGCCGGCCTCGTCGTGCCGGACAGCACCGTGCGCGTGCTGCTGCCGACGGACTACGACGGCCATCGCCGCTACCCCGTCCTCTATCTCCTCCACGGCGCGGGCGACACGTTCGCGACCTGGAGCGAGAACACCGACGTGGTCGACTTCTCGGCGCAGTTCCCGGTGATCATCGTCATGCCCGACGGCGGGCACGACGCGAACGCGGGCTGGTACTCGGACTGGGTGGATGGCTCGCGGCAGTGGGAGACCTTCCACACGAGCGTGCTCGTCCGCTACGTCGACCGCCACTTCCGCACGCTCGGCGGCGGGCACCGGGCAGTGGCCGGGCTCTCGATGGGCGGCTTCGGCGCGATGAGCTATGCGGCCCGCCACCGCGGGCTCTTCACGGCGGCCGCGAGCTTCTCGGGCGCCGTCGATACCCGCTACGTGGAGCCGGCCTCGGGGATCGGCTTCAACGTATTCCACGACATGTTCGGCACCCCCGACGACCGCGTGTGGGGGAACCAGGTGACCGACGAGCAGACCTGGCGCGAGCACAACCCGACCGACCGCGCCGCGGACTTGAGCGGCGTGGCGCTCTTCCTGGCGACTGGCACCGGGACGCCGGGCGGCCCCGCCGGCGATGACCCGAGCAACCCCGGCGGCTATTTCATCGAGCAGGTCATCTTCCAGATGAACCTGTCGTTCGCGCGCGCTCTCGACGCGGCCGCCGTCCCGTACGGCAAGGACTTCTATCTGGGCGGGTACCACGGCTGGCCGTACTGGGAGCGCGAGCTGCACTGGGCGCTGCCGCAGATCGTCCCGCTGATCGACGGCGCGCCGCGCTGAGGGCGCGGCTCAGCCGCCCGCGGCGGTCTGCTTCGTCGCCTCGACGTCGATCGTGATCGTCACCTCGTCGCCGACGGCGACGCCGCCCGTCTCGAGGACCTGGTTCCAGGTGAGGCCGAAGTCCTTGCGGTTGATCGTGGTGGTGGCCTGCGCGCCGGCGCGGGTGTTGCCCCGCGGGTCCTTGATCTCGGGCGTGGGGCCCTCGACGTCGAGGCTCACCTCGCGCGTGACGCCGTGGAGGGTGAGGTCGCCGATCACCTTGAAGTGACCCGGGGCGCCCGCCTCGACCTTCTTCGACACGAACACGATCGTCGGGTACCTGGCGACGTCGAGGAAGTCGGGGCTCTTCAGATGCGTGTCGCGCTTCTCGACGCGGGTGTCGATGCTGGCGGCGTCGATGGTGGCCTGGATCTTGGAGCGCGTGAGGTCCTTCTCCTCCACCTGAACCGTCCCGCTCAGCTTGCCGAACGCGCCGCGCACGGTGCTCACCATGAGGTGGCGCACCGAGAACTGCACGCTCGTGTGCGCGGGGTCGAGATTCCAGGTGGCGGCCCGGGCGAGCGACGGGAGCGCGAGGGCGACGACGATCAGCAGTCTCGGCATGCGGCCCCAGGTACGCGGCGGGCCCACCTGATGCAAGAGCGTTGACGTAGCTCGTCGGGGCGATCATGCCGGGGCGCATGATCGACCTCTACACATGGACGACGCCGAACGGCCGCAAGGTCTCCATCATGCTCGAAGAGTGCGGCCTGCCCTACACCGTCCACCCCGTCGACATCCGTGCGGGCGAGCAGTTCAAGCCCGAGTTCGTCGCCATCTGCCCGAACAGCAAGATCCCGGCGATCGTCGACCGCGAGGCCGGCTTCTCGCTCTTCGAGTCGGGCGCCATCCTCATCCACCTCGCCGAGAAGACGGGACGCTTCCTGCCGGCCCGCAATCCGGGGCGCGCCCGGACGCTCGAGTGGCTCATGTGGCAGATGGCGAACATCGGCCCGATGATGGGCCAGGCGAACCACTTCGCGAACGTGGCGGAGGAGAAGATCCCATACGCCATCGACCGCTACATCACGGAATCCGCGCGCCTGCTGAAGATCATGGACGACCGGCTCGCGCGCGTCGAGTTCCTCGCCGGCGACTACTCGATCGCGGATATTGCGACCTACCCGTGGGTTGCGGTCGCGTTCGACCTGATCCGCGGCGCCAAGCCCGAGGTGGTGGGCGAGGGCGCCAACGTCGCGCGCTGGATCTCCGGGATCGCCGCGCGTCCCGCGGTGGCGCGGGGGATGGCGGTGCCGGAGGTCTAGCGCGCTCGCCGGGGCCGCTACGCGTCTCGGCGCCGCGTCGGCCCCCGCCGCCCGGTCGGGTGCGCCCACCCCGACGCGCCGAAGCGCTCCGGACGCGCCGGCGCAGC
>JBKPBB010000489.1:0-6301 GCA_046744245.1 Thermodesulfobacteriota bacterium | reverse complement strand
ACTGGTAGGTGCATGGCTTCTCCCTCCTTGATGATGTGATCCGGCCCGCAGCCTAGCCTCCCCGCGCAGGCAAACGGGCTGGTAGGCCGGTCAGACGGTCACCACGATCTTGCCGATCTGCTGGTTCGACTCCAGGTAGCGATGGGCCGCGACTATCTGATCGAGTGGAAACGACTTGGCGATGACCGGTTTGAGCTTACCGGCGGCCAGGCCATCGATGATGAACTGCTTCGCGCGCTCGAGCCGTTGCGGATCATTGGTGACCTCGCGGAGCACGTTGACACACCTCCAGCACAGGCAAACAGCTCGCTCGTGCCTCGAGCGAGGCTCGGTCGATCACGACCGGTAGGACACTGATCAAGGAGGAGACGAAGGAGCGGGTCATGGGATCGACACGCAGCTGCAGCCCGTCACCGTGAAGACACACGCCTCGTCCGCTGCACAGAACCCGTCGCACGACGGCGAGTCCGCGTCGCCGCACGGCGTCGTCCGGCACTCGCACGCGCCTCCCGAGGCGACGGCGGAGCAGTGGCCGCCGTCCCCGCACGTGCCCTCACACTTCCGGTCGTTGCTGTTGAAGTCGCACGGCCCGGAAGGGACGGTGGTCGTGGTCGTAGACGAGACGATCGTCGCTGGGCCGCGCGTCGCCGGTGCGCACAGCAGCTGCGCTCGCTTGAAATTGACGACGCGCTGGCCGCCGAACCCGTCTGTCATCTGCGCGGCGGACGGGAACGCTCGCGGGCAGAGGAGGGGGTAGCAGAGGAAGTCTCCGCCCGCGCCAGGCGACGGCCCGTCGCCGGGCGGCGTTGGCGCGACGGCGGAGATCTGCGTCGCGAGGCAGCCGAGCCTCGCCGGCACCATCATGCGACACGACTGCGTGATGCCGGCGTTCGTGACCGTCAGCGAGAACACGCCGTGCTTGGCGAGATCCTTCACCTTGTAGCACGCGAGGTGATCGCCAGTCTGCGCGAGCGCGGGCGCGGCGACGGCTGCCGCACCGAGCAGCGCGACGAACTGAACTTGCATGCGGTTCATCGGGGCCGCAACCAACCGTGCCGAGATCGCGTGGTGCCGGACATGATCAACCGAGAGGCAACTGCCGTGCCGGCCGTCCAGGACGAGGGGACCGCCAGAAGGGCCCCTCACATCGAGGCTCGGGCCTCGAGTCGCCTCGCGATGCCGAACCACCATGACGACATGTCGGCGCTTGCCGACATGTCGGTAGTCGGCTCACGCCCTGGGCCGATCGATCCCGAGCTTCTGTATCCGCGATTGAAGCGTGGTGCGCTTGAGACCCAGGCGGGTGGCGGCCCCCTGCGGACCTCCCAGCACCCAGTTGCTCTCGTGCAGCGCGCGGAGAATCGCCTCGCGCTCCGTCGCCTCGAGCGTTGCAGCGCCGGCAGACGGCGCGAGGGCGCGATCGCGGAACTCCGACACGGGTACGCGAAGGGCGAGCCCCGTCGTCAGGATGACGGCGCGCTCGACCGCGTTCTCGAGCTCCCGCACGTTTCCCGGCCAGCCATACCGTGAGAGCGCCGTCATGGCGTCTGCGGGGATGGTCTCGATGCGCTTGTTCATGCGACGCGCGAATTTCTGCACGAAGTACCGCACGAGCGGCGGAATGTCCTCCGGCCGCTCGCGGAGCGGTGGAAGCATGATCGGAAAGACATTGAGGCGGTAGTACAGATCGTTCCGGAACGTCCCCGCCGCGACCATCTCTTCGAGGTTTTGGTTCGTAGCCGCGACCAATCGGACGTCGACGCGTTTGGTGCGCGTGCTGCCGAGACGCTCGAACTCCTGCTCCTGGAGCACGCGGAGGAGCTTCGGCTGCAGCTCGAGCGGGATGTCGCCGACCTCGTCGAGGAAGAGCGTCCCCCCGTCGGCCAGCTCGAACCGCCCGACCCGTTGCGCGATCGCGCCCGTGAAGGCGCCACGCTCGTGGCCGAAGAGCTCGCTTTCGAGCAGGCCCGTCGGGATGGCCGCGCAGTTGAGCTTCACGAACGTCCGCTCGCGACGCCGGCTGAGCTCGTGAATGGCGCGGGCGATCAGCTCCTTGCCCGTACCCGTCTCGCCGCAAACGAGGACGGCGGAGTCGGTCGGCGCGACGGTCTCCACCTCGTGCAGCGCGCGCTTCAGCGCCGACGACTGGCCGATGATCTCCTCGAAGTTGTACTCGGTGCGGATCTCGTCCTGGAGGTAGACCTTCTCCGCCACGAGCTTGTCCTTGAGCTCGGCGATCTCCTGGAACGCGAGCGCGTTCTCGACCGAGAAGGCGACCTGGTTCGCCACCGAGGCGAGGAGCTCCGCGTCACAGTCGGTGAACGGCTCGCCGCCGACCCGGCCGATGCTGAGCGTTCCCAGGCGGCGGTCGTGCACGGTGAGCGGCACGCAACACATCGACTGGATGCCTTCGGCGAGCAGCAGACGCCCGACATCGGAGTCTAGTGCCGCGAGATCGGCTCGCCCGAACCGCGCGGGCTCGCCCGTCGTGAACGCCCTGCCCGCCGGCGACCCCTCCACCGGGACGAACATGTGCTCCTTGATGAGCCCCTTCCCCGCGAACTCGATCGCCCACATGTCGAACGCGTTCCGCTCGCCGTTGTAGACCGCCAGGCTCGTGTAATCGTGAGCGACGACGCGCCGGAGGCAGTTGGAGATCGCGCTGAACAGAGCGCGCCGGTCCAGATTCGAGACGAGCGCGTTGTTGACCTCGAGGAGCAACTGGAGGCGGTCACGTTTGCGTGCCAGCTCCTGTTGCGCCCGATGAGCGGCCTCGTGGTGGAGCGTGTTGTCGACGGCCAGCGCCACCTGGCTCGTGAGCTCCTGCAGGACCTCGACGTCGGCTTCGGAGAAGGCATCCTCGTCCTGGCTCGCGAAGCTGAGCCCGCCGAGACGGCGGAGGGGCGTCGTGAGAGGGAGGATGCAGAACGAGCGCATGCCCTCGGCGCGCAGGATCCGGCGGACCTCGGGGAAGCGCGTCTCGGCGTCGATGCGCGGCACGACGAACGGCCGTTGCGTCTGCCAGACGAGGCCCGCGGGGGAATCGGGCACGGGCAGCTCGAGGTCGGTAGTGAAGGTCGGCTCGAGTGAGACGATGGTGTGAAGGCGCATGAGGTCGCGCTCCGGATCGTGGAGCACGATCGCGAGCCGGTCGAAGCGGGCGACCCGGCGAAGAAGGCCGGCCAGATCACACAGGAGGCTCTGCAGATCCCGATGTGAGGCGGTGGCGTGCAATACGTCGAGCAGCATCCGGTGGAGGTCGCTCGGCGCGCACGCGCGGTGATCGGCGCGCGCCGCCCTCACCGGCGGATCTCCCACCCTCCCAGAGTTGGTCCCCGAGAACATGCCGCGCACTGCCTATGTAACGGGCCCTTCGGGATGAATCCACAGCCCTGGGCGGGCTCGAAGTGAACAGCGTTCGACGAGCCGGCCGCCGCCTCGAGGGAGCGTGGGCGGGATCGCTCACGGCCGCTGGACGGTCGCCTCGTCGTCTCTGGGCTTCCGCGCGGCACCACTGACGCTCGTCTACGGTTCCGCCTCTCCGACACGAGGGATGCTGGGTGACGCGGCCTTCACGGCGTGGCCAGGAACCAGCGGTAGTGCGTCGGGGTCGTGAAGCCCATGCGGCGGTACATCGGCTCGCCCATGGGCGAGGCCTGGAGGCTCATGAAGCGCGCGCCACGACGCAGCCCCTCCGCGATCACCGCCCAGGTGACCGCGCGGCCGTAGCCGCGCCCGAACTCCTCGGGCAAGGTGCCGACCCATCCGATGCCACCCACGCCGTGCGCCATGTAGAGCATGGCGCCCGCGAGCGCGCGTCCGTCCCGGTAGGCGAGGTAGGCCTGGGTCGTCGGCCCCACGACGCCGGCGAGGCTCGCGAAGTGCTCGGCGGTCGACGCCTCGGGGGCGCCGTAGACCGCGAAGGCCCGGGTCATGACGCGGGCGTAGCCGGCGCGGCCGGCGTCGTCGGTCACGGGACGGATGGTGACCTCGGGCGGGGGCGGCGCGGGGCGCCCGGCGCCCGGGAGGAACGTCATGCCGGGCTCGCGGTGGATGGGGTGGAAGCCGAGCGCACCCAGCTCGGCCTCGAGCCCTCGGTCGGCGTGCTCGCGCGTCCACACCGAGAAGGGGCTCCCGGTCGGGCCGTAGAAGGCGCCCGTCCGTGCCCGGATGGTCGGGGCGTCGATCCGGCCCGTGACGATCGCCATGTTGGTCGCGACCGTACCGTGCGGCGTGCGGCACATGACGAAGCCGGGCGTCTCCGCGACCGCGCCGCCCGGCGTCGCGCGCGTGTCGGCGGCGTAGACGGCGACCATGTTCGCGTCCATCAGCGCGAGCAGCTCGGCGCGCCCCGGCAGAGACACGGCATCGCGCTCGCATGCGCTCCGCGCCGAGTCAAGTGTCGCGGATGCGCCGTGGACTCGCCCAGAATCGCCTGGTAAGAAACGGCCATGGCGCGATTCCGCTCCAACAAGCGATCCAAGGAGCTCCAGCGCAAGGCCAAGCACGAGGCCAAGGAGGCTCGCAAGCGAGAGCGGCGCGAGAAGGCGGCGGAGGGGGTCGACGACGATATCGACTGGAGTCAGGCGGTCGGCATCACACCCCCTCCGGGCACCGTCCCGAGCGAAGCGAGCGAGGAGGAGTCCGGGCTGGACGACGAGGAGGAGCCGGGCGGTTCCGCTCGCTGAGCCCGTTGCGCCGCATGTCCACATTCGTCGCCCGTGTCGGCGGCGGAGTCGTCTGTGAGGAGGTCGAGCGTCGCCACCCGCGCCCGAGGACGCGCCGTGCCGAGGACCCGCGGGCCGTGTGAACGGCCGTCCACGGGCCGGACGCAGCATCCGCCGCGCGGAGAGCGCGCGCCCGTCAACCTCGGCTGACGGGCGCGCGCCGCGCACGCAGGATCCGCGCGCGCCCGCTCCTGGCACGCGGCTCGCTTCCCAGCTCGCGCAGGGAGGGCGGGACATGCACTTGCGGTACGCGCTGCTGGCGCTGCTCGGCGAAGGTGAAGCACACGGCTACGAGCTCTTGAAGCGCTTCAACCGGCGGATCGGGCCCTTCTGGCATCCCAACATCGGCCAGGTCTACCAGCTCCTCCACGAGCTCGAGCGGCGGGGGCTCGTCGTGCGGCGTGACGAGGGTGCGGGCTCGCGCGCGCGGCGCATCTTCCGCCTGACCCCGCGCGGCGAGCGGGCGCTCGGCACCTGGCTCACCCGGCGTCCGGCCTGGCCGGCGCCCCTGCGCGACGAGATCTTGGTCCGCCTGCTGGCCGCCGAGCGTGGCGGGCACGCCGCGGTCCTGGCCCAGCTCGAGCGACAGGAGATCGAGTATCACCGCTACCTCTCGCTCGTCCGCGAGGAGGCCGCTCGGCCCGGCGCGTCGGTCACCTGGCGGCTCGCTCACGAGGCCGCGCTCGGCCAGGCGGAGGCGCATCTCCGCTGGCTCGCCCGCTGCCGCGCGCTCCTCGGCGCGCCCCTCGCGCGCGCATCGTAGCCGGCGATGGCGGCCCCGCGCCAGCCGCCTAGTTCGCGCGCGAGCGCAGGGTGAGGTGGTGGACGCTCGCGTGCGCGGGCTGAGCGAGCTGGAAGGCGACCGCGCGGGCCACGTCCTCGGGCGCCAGCAGTGGCGTGTGGGGGTTCAGGAGCCCGAGCTCCTTCCAGCGCTCCGTCGCCGCCGGGAGGAGCGCCGGATCGAAGTTGGATGCGAACTCGGTCGCCACGTTGTGGATCTCGATCGTCATCACGCGGATGCCCTGGGCCGCCACCTCCGCACGCAGCGCGCGCGAGAGCGTGTGGACCGCCGCCTTGGAGGCCGAGTAGGCGGCGAGGTACGGCCAGGCCTCGTGCGCCGAGGCCGAGGTGATGTTCACGATGTCGCCCGCGCCGCGCGGCAGCATGTGGCGGAGCGCCGCGCGGCAGGCGACCAGCGTGCCGAGGACGTTGGTCTCGAGGACGGCGCGCCACTCCTCGCTGCGGCCCTCGGCGACGGGGCGGATGTGCCCGACCGCCGCATTGTTGATGAGCGCGTCGAGGCGCCCGTGGCGGGCGGCGGCGCCCTCGATGAGCCGCTCGACCTGCGTCTCGTCGCGCAGGTCGGTGACGACGGCTTCCGCCTCGCCGCCGGAGGCGCGGATCGCCGCCACGGCCTCCGTGAGCCGCCCGGCGCGGCGGGCGGCGAGCACCACGCGCACGCCGGCGGCGGCCAGCTCATGGGCCACTGCGCGGCCGATGCCGGACGACGCCCCGGTGACCACGGCCACGCGGCCCGCGAGCGCCGTCGTGCCCGCCATCGCTAGGCTGCGAGC
>JBKPBB010000249.1:0-7925 GCA_046744245.1 Thermodesulfobacteriota bacterium | reverse complement strand
GCGCGCGGCGACAAGCGACGTCTCAGGCAGGGGCGCGCGCGCGGGTCAACTCGGCTGTCGGTCTCTCCACGATCCACCCCCGCACCCACGGCAGCATGGCATACGCCGGCAGCGCGAAGGTGAACGTCAGCGCGAAGTAGTGCCCATAGCCCATCCACTCCACCCCGCGCCCCGACACCGCGCCCGCCAGCGAGCCGCTCAGGTTGAAGAGCGCGGAGAGGAGCGCGTACTGCGTCGCCGCCTGCTGCTTGTCGCAGACGTTCATCAGGAAGGCGAGGAACGCTGCCGTGCCGAGGCCGGCGCCGAAGCTCTCGCCGAACGAGGCGGCGTAGATGCCCGCCCGCCCCGCATCGCTCCACGCGGCGGCCGCGTAGCCCAGATTGGCAACGGCCTGGAAGAGGCCCAGCACCCAGAGCGCACGAAAGATGCCCCAGCGCGAGGTGAGCACACCGCCCACCAGCGCACCGACCACCGAGACGCCCACGCCGAGCGTGGTCGAGACGAACGCGATCTCGTCGAGGCTGAGCCCCCGGTCGACCCAGAACGGCTTCACCATGGGCCCGATCGCGTTCGTGTCGAGCTTGTAGAGGAGCACGAAGAGGAAGACCGGGATCGCGCCCGGACGGCTCACCCACGCCTGGAGCGAGCGCGCCCACACTCTCGGCGGCTGAGGGCGGTGATCCGTCAGCGGCGAGCGTCCGATGGCAAGCGCGAGCGCGAGGAGGCCGACGGCGCCGACGGCGAACGTGATCGGCCATCCGGCGCGCGCCGCGAGCGCCACCAGCACGCCGCCGGCGAAGACGAGCGCGGCGCGATACGCGGAGACGCGGACGCCGTTCGCCACCCCCTCCTCTCCGGGCACGAGCAGCTCGATCGTGTACGCGTCGATCGCCACGTCCTGCGTGGCGGCCGCGATGGTGAACGCGAAGAGGGCGACGACGAGCGGCGCTGCGACAGGCGCGGCCGGCAGCGCCGCCACGGCAAGCAGCGCCGCCGCCATCACGATCAGCGCGCCGCGGATCCACTGCCGCCGCTCGCCCACCTGGTCGACCAGCGGCGACCAGAACACCTTCGCCCACCAGGGCGTGCGCAGGAGGCTCAACGCCCCGATCGCGGCCAGCGACACCCCGTGCAAGCGGAAGTAGACCGGGAAGTTGTCGAGCACCATCCCGAAGGGCAGCCCCTCGGCGAAGTAGAGGAGCGCCACCCAGGAGAGCTTCCGCCGCGTCCCCACCGCCCGGCCTCCGTAACACGCGGCCGGGCGGGCTCAAAACGGCCCTTCCGGTCCGCCCGGGTTGTTTGCTAAACGACCGTTTGGGAGGACTCTGGCATGGACCCGATGATCTCCAGCGACTCGCACATCGTCGAGCCGCCCGACCTGTGGGAGCGGTGGCTCACGCCGGAGCTCCGGCCGCGCGCGCCGAAGCTCGTGAAGGACGAGGAGGGCGGCGACGCGTGGCTCTACAACGACGGCGGCGCGCCGGCGCCGCTCGGCCTGGTCACGGTGACGCGCGGGCGGCCGCGCGAGGAGCTGCGCTGGTCGGGGGCGCGCTACAGCACGATCAACCAGGGCAACTTCCGCGGCGACGCGCGGGTCGAGGAGATGCTGGAGGACGGCGTGGTGGCCGAGGTCATCTACTCCCCGCAGCGGACGATGCGGCACTTCATGTTGGGCACCGAGGACGACTTCCACCTGGCCGGCATCCACGCCTACAACGACTGGCTGGCGAAGGACTTCTGCGCCAAGGCGCCGGAGCGCCTGGTCGGCATCGGGCAGATGCCGAGCGTCGGGGTGGAAGCCGCCATCGCGGAGATGCGGCGCTGCAAGGAGATGGGGCTCCGCGGCGTCCTCCTCTCCGCCTGGCCGAGCGGCAATCTCAACCTCTCCGAGGCCGACGACGCCTTCTTCGCCGAGGCCGAGCGCCTCGGCCTGCCGATCAGCATCCACTGCGGGCTCTCCGCGCGCGGCAAGGTGCCGCCCAAGCCGAAGACGCCGACGGAGGAGAAGGCGGCGCGCGGCGAGGCGACGGGCGGAAAGCAGGTCTCGGCGCTCTCGGGCGCGGGCCTGGACACCATGCCGCTCATCATGGGCGAGATCATCCTGACCGGCGTCCACGACCGCTTCCCGAAGCTCAAGTTCGTGTCGGTCGAGGCCGGGATCGGCTGGGTCCCGTACTACACGGAGCAGATGGACGACCGCTACGACCGCAACAAGTACTGGGCGAAGATCAAGCTCGACCGGCAGCCGAGCGAGTACGTGCGCTCGAACTGGTGGTTCACCTTCATCATCGACCACTACGGCGTCGCGAACCGCCACGCCATCGGCATCGACAACATCATGTGGTCGACCGACTACCCGCACCACGGCTGCGACTGGCCGCAGTCGAGAAGGGTGGTAGCCGAGATGATGAAGGACGTGCCGGCGGCGGAGTGGCGGAAGATCGTCTTCGAGAACGCGGCGCGGCTGTACGGCATCCGGCTCGGGGAGTAGGCGCGGCCGCCAACTACGCCCGAAACCGCGCTCGCAGCACGTCCTTCCGGACCTTCCCCGTCGCGTTGCGCGGCAGCTCGGCCACCACCTCGAGCTGCTCCGGGATCTTCTGCCGCATCACCCCCCGCGCCTCCATGAAGGCGCGCACCTCGGCGAGGGTCAGGCTCATCGCGCCCGGCCGCAGCACCACGCACGCACACACCCGCTCGCCGCTCACGGCGTCGGGCACCCCGATCACCGCCACGTCGGCCACCTTCGGGTGCGCGGCGAGATCGTCCTCGATGCCCTTGGCGGAGAGGTTCTCGCCCTTGCGGATGATGATGTCCTTGCGGCGGCCGGTGATGCGGATGAAGCCCTCGTCGTCCACGACGGCGAGGTCGCCGGTGCGGAGGAACCCGTCCGGCGTGAAGGCGACGTTCAGCGCCGGGTCGAGGTAGCCGACGCAGAGCTGCGGCCCGTAGACCTGCAGCTCGCCCTCCACCCCCGCTCCGACGGGGCTGCCCGCCTCGTCGACCACGCGCGCGACGCAGCCGGGCACCGGCCGCCCGTCGGTGCCGAAGCGCTTCTCCTCCGGGTCGCCGGGCGCGCCGGAGGTGAACATCGGGCACTCGGTCATACCGTAGGAGCGGTGCACGAGGGCGCCGCCGAAGCGCTCCTTCGCCTCGCGCATGAGCTCGGGCGATACGTCGGCCGCGCCCGCGCCGCTCCCGCGCACGCTGCGGACCTTCTCGGGGGAGAAGTTCCTCGCGGCGAACATGGCCTGCAGCACCGCCGGCGGCCCGCCGGCGCTCGTGATCCGGTGGCGCTCGATCAGGTCGACGGCCAGCTCGGGGTCGAAGGTCTCCATGAACACGGTGCTCGAGCCGTGCGCCACCGGGAGGATGACGAACATCACGACGCCGCCGAGGTGCGGGAGGGGGAACTGGAGGAGGCTCCGGTCGTCGGGGCTCGGGTGGAGCAGCTCGGCCTGGAAACGGATCACCGCGCCGAGCGTCGAGGGGGTGTGGAGGACGCCCTTGGGATCGGCGGTCGTGCCCGAGGTGTAGAAGAGCATCGAGACGTCGTGCGGGCCGTGCCGCGTCGGCGGCAGGGGCTCGGCCGGCGTCGCCTCGAGCGCCTCGAGCGCGCGCATCCCGGGGCCGGGCTCGGCCCGCACGGTGAGCACGTGCTCCAGGTCGGGCGCTGCGGCGCGTACCGCCCGCGCGAGCTCGCGATGATCGACGCCGCGCACGACGCCCGGCACGACCAGCACCCGCGCGCGCGCCTGGCGGCAGACGAAGGTCATCTCGCGCTCGCGGTAGATGGTGATGATCGGGTTCGAGACGGCGCCCAGCCGGTCGATCGCGACCGCGAGCGCCGCGCCCTCGAACCAGTTCGGAAGCTGCCACGAGACGACGTCGCCGGGCCGGACCCCGAGCGCGAGTAGCGCACCTGCGATCCGCTCCGCGCGCGCCGCCAGGTCCCCGAACGTGTAGCTCCGCCCGCCCTCGCGCCGGCCCTCGATCAGGTAGACGCGCTCCGGCGTCCGGCGCACGCGCTCGGCGAGCATCGCCGACAGCGAGGGCTGCGGCCACTCGCCCGTCGCCTCGTGGCGCGCGCGGCGCTCGTCGGGGGGACGCGTCGCCTGCATGGCGACGGGTCGCCTACCGCATCCGCGCGCGCCCGTCCACGCGGGGGAGGGTCGACATGGCCCGCGGCGCCGTCCTATAGAGACCCGCCATGGAGCAGGCACGCGTCCTCGCCGCCAGCCGGCGTATGTTCATCGACGGAAAGTGGGTCGAGGCCTCGAACGGCGCGACCTACTCGATCCCCAACCCCGCCACCGAGGAGCCGATCGGCACCGCGCCCGACGCCACCGTCGACGACATGCGGCGCGCCATCGCCGCCGCCCGGCGCGCCTTCGACGGCGGCCCCTGGCCGCAGACGTCGCGCCAGGACCGGGCGCGCGTGCTGAACGCGATCGCCGACGGCATGGAGCGGCGGAAGGAGGAGCTCCGCCAGCTCGTGATCGCCGAGGCGGGCGCCACCTACCTGACGCACGACATCCAGATCGAGCAGCCGATCCGGATGATGCGGAACTATGCCGAGCTGGCGCTCGGCTTCGACTTCGAGGAGCAGCTCCCCACGCGCGTCAGCGAGAGCATGCTCGGCACGCAGGTGAACTCCGGGATCGTCTACCGCCATCCCGCCGGGGTCTGCGGCCTGATCCCCACCTGGAACTTCCCGCTCTTCGTGACCGTGCAGAAGCTCGGTCCCGCGCTCGCGACCGGCTGCACGATGGTCTTCAAGCCCTCCCCCTACGGGCCGCTCATCAACCTCTTCCTGGCCGAGATCATCGCCGAGGCCGACCTGCCGCCCGGCGTGGTCAACTTCGTCACCGGGCAGTCGAACGCGATCGCGGAGACGCTGGTCTCCGACCCGCGCATCGACAAGGTGAGCTTCACGGGCAGCGTCGCCACCGGGAAGAAGATCATGGAGGCGGCGGCGAAGACCTTGAAGCGCGTGCACCTGGAGCTCGGCGGCAAGTCGGTCGCCATCTTCCTCGACACCGACAACCTCGACCTGATCGCGCCGCAGGCCGCCTCGCCCACCTTCTTCCACGCCGGACAGGGCTGCGCCATGACCACGCGCGTCCTCATCCCGCGCGAGGCGCACGACACCCTGGTGCAGAAGATGGTCGACTTCGTGCAGGGGATGGTGAAGATCGGCGACCCCGCCGACCCGGGCACGTTCCTCGGGCCCGTGATCCGCGAGGAGCGGCGGCAGAAGATCGAGGAGTACATCGAGTCGGGCAAGCGGGAGGGCGCCGTCCTCGCCCACGGCGGCGGCCGGCCGAAGGAACTCCGGCGCGGCTACTTCCTCGAGCCCACCATCTTCTGCGCGGTGCCCAACACGATCCGCATCGCGCAGGAGGAGATCTTCGGGCCCGTCGTGTCCGTCATCCCCTTCGCGGACGAGGACGAGGCGATCCGCATCGCGAACGACTCGACCTACGGGCTCGGCGGGATGGTGCTGACGCGCGACACCGCCAAGGCGCTCGCGCTCGCCAAGCGCATCCGCACCGGTGTCGTGTGGATCAACAACGGCCTCAACTTCCTCGACGCCCCCTTCGGCGGCTTCAAGGAGAGCGGCATCGGCCGCGAGGGCGGGCGCTTCGGCATGGAAGAGTATACGGAGATGCAGCAGATCGTGTGGAAGGCGTGAGGAGAGGAGCGAGATGGCGATCGACGAGGGGAAGCTGCGGGAGTTCGTGGGGAAGGCCATGGGCGACATGGGCGCGGCGATGGGCGCCGCGCTGGTCGTGATCGGCGACAAGCTCGGGCTCTACAAGGCGATGGCGGGCGCGGGGCCGCTCGCCTCGGCCGAGCTGGCGAAGCGCACCGGCTGCGCCGAGCGCTACGTGCGCGAGTGGCTCGCCGCGCAGGCGGCGGGCGGCTACGTCACGTACGACGCGGCGGCGAAGACCTACACGCTGCCGCCCGAGCAGGCCTTCTGCCTGGCCGACGAGTCCAGCCCCACCTTCCTCCCCGGCGGCTTCCAGGTGATTGCGGCGGTGGTGAAGGACGAGCACAAGGTGGCGGAGGCGTTCCGCACCGGCAAGGGCGTGGGCTGGCACGAGCACGACCCGGGCCTCTTCGAGGGCACGGAGCGTTTCTTCCGTCCGAACTACGCGGCTCACCTGGTGAGCGAGTGGATCCCCAGCCTCGAGGGCGTGGCGGCGAAGCTCGAGAGCGGCGCGCGCGTGGCGGACATCGGCTGCGGCCACGGCGCGTCCACCATTCTCCTGGCCGCGGCCTACCCCGGCTCGACCTTCGTCGGCTTCGACTACCACGAGCCGTCGATCTCCTGGGCGCGCAAGGCGGCCTCGCGCGCCGGCGTCGCCGACCGGGTGCGCTTCGAGGTGGCGTCGTCGAAGGCGTATCCCGGCAAGGGCTACGACCTGGTCGCGTTCTTCGACTGCCTGCACGACATGGGCGATCCCGTCGGCGCGGCGAAGCACGTGCTCTCCACCCTCGACCGGGACGGCACCTGGATGATCGTCGAGCCGTTCGCCGGCGACCGCGTCGAGCAGAATCTGAACCCGGTGGGGCGCGTCTACTACGCGGCCTCGACCATGGTGTGCACGCCGGCCTCGCTCGCGCAGGAGGTGGGGCTGGCGCTCGGGGCGCAGGCGGGGGAGGCGCGGCTCCGCGAGGTGGTCACCGCGGGCGGCTTCACGCGCTTTCGGCGCGCGACCGAGACGCCCTTCAACCTGGTGCTCGAGGCGCGGCCGTAGCCCAGACCTGGGATCCCGCGCGCTACGCGCGCACCGCGCGCTTCGTCTCCGAGCTGGGCGCGCCGGTCGTGGAGCTGCTCGCGCCGGTGGCGGGGGAGCGCATCCTCGACCTCGGCTGCGGCGACGGGGCGCTGACCGAGGCGCTCGTCGCGCGCGGCTCGGCGGTGGTCGGCGTCGACGCGAGCGCGGCGCAGGTCGAGGCGGCGCGCCGGCGCGGCCTGGATGCGCGCGTCCTGGACGGGCAGCGCCTCGCCTTCGAGGCCGAGTTCGACGCGGTGTTCAGCAACGCGGCCATGCACTGGATGACGGAGCCCGACCGCGTGATCGCCGGCGTGTGGCGCGCGCTCAGGCCCGGCGGACGGTTCGTCGGCGAGCTCGGAGGGCGCGGCTGCGTCGCGCGCATCGTGGCCGCGCTGCGCGGGGCGCTCGCGCGCCAGGGCGTGGACGAGAGCCGCATCCAGCCCTGGTACTTCCCCGGCGACGACGAATACCGCGCGCGGCTCGAGGCGCACGGCTTCACGGTGCGGTCGATCGCGCTCATCCCGCGCCCGACGCCGCTCCCCGGCGACCTCGCGGACTGGCTCGAGACCTTCGCGGAGAGCTTCCTCGCCGCCGCGCGCGACCGCGGGGCGCTGCTGGAGGCGGTGCGCGCCGAGCTCCGGCCACACCTCTGCGACGCCGACGGCCGTTGGACGGCGGACTACGTGCGGCTGCGGTTTGCGGCGGCGAAAGCCGCGTGACTCAGTCGCGCGCCCGTACCGAGTAGAGCGCCCCGCTCCAGCGCACGTGCACGCGGTCGGGGAGGATGCGTGCGACCTCGAGGTCGCCCGCCCGCTCGCCCTCGTGCAGCGTCTCCGTGCCGCTGCCGTCGACGCTCAGCAGGACCGTCCGTCGCTCGGCCACCGGTGAATAGAAGAGGAAGCTCACCTGCACGTGCGGGGCGCCCGCCGGGAGACGGGGCAGCACCTCGAGTGGAGGAGGGGGCGCGCTCTCGGCTTCGGGTGGTGAGCTCTCCGCCGGGGCGGGCGGACGCGCGGGAGGCGGCTCGGCCCGGCGCGCCACGGCTGGCGGCTCGGGCGGCCGGACAACCGGCGGTGCGACGGGTGGCGGGGCGGCTGCCGCGGCCGCGACCCGGGCGCGCGGCGGCTCGGCGTCCAC
>JBKPBB010000463.1:0-3082 GCA_046744245.1 Thermodesulfobacteriota bacterium | reverse complement strand
GCGCGCCGGAGCGCGAGCGTCGCGCTGCCGACCAGCTTTCGCTCCCCCGTCTGGTTCTCGGTCCAGATCTCGCACTCGACGCGCCGCTCGCCGCCCTCGTCGGCGACCCGCGTCACGCGCCCCCGGCAGGTGATCAGGTCGCCCGGCCAGGTGAGCTTCGCGAAGCGCGTCTTGAACCGGCGGACCGCGCCCACGCCGCCCGCCTGCACCAGAAACTCGGCCAGATAGCCCATCGAGAGCATCCCGTGCGCGAAGACGCCGGGGTAGCCGGCGCTCTGCGCGAACGCGTCGTCGGTGTGCATGGGGTTGGGATCGCCCGACGCCGCGGCATACGCCTTCAGGTCCTCGCGGGTGATCGGGCCCTTCACCAGGGGCGGCAGCTCCTGCCCCACGGCGACCGTCTCGGGATCGAGGCCGGGAATCACTTCCTCCGCGAGATGAGCGTGTTGCGCGAGAAGAAGACCGGCTGCCCGGCGGCGTCCACCGCCTCGGTCTCGAGCACCGCGAAGTCGAGGATGCCGTTCGAGCCCCGCTTCTCGTAGAGGTCCGCGATGCGGCCGGTGAGCGTCAGCGTCTCGCCGGCCTTGATGGGCCGCGCATACTCGAACTCCTGCTCGCCGTGGACGAGGGTCATGAAGTCGAGGCCGAGCTCGAGGAACACGTCCGCGCCGCCCGCCAGCGCCTGCGCCATGAAGGCGATCGGGTAGGTGGGCGGGGCGACGATCGTCCCGAACGGGCCACGGCGGGCCGCTTCCCGGTCGACGTAGAGCGGGTTCGGGTCGCCGAGGGCGCGCGCGAACTGGGCGACGTGCTCCGCCGACACGGAGGCGCTCCCGGTCGAGAGCACGCGCCCGATCATCTCCTTCGACGGCATCGTCCTGGCGGGCGCTCAATCAACTGATTTGAGCGCTCGTCCCATGCGTATGGCCAGGAGGCCGCCGGCCTGTCAAGTGCGCTCCGAGCCGGCGCCTCACTCCACCCAGCGGTTCATGGCGCGCACGCGCGCCTCGGCCACCAGGAGGTAGTTGCGGATCGCCTCGCGGCAGCGCTCCTGCACGGCGCGCGTGGTCGCGACCAGGCGGAAGATGTCCGCCGCCTTGTCGCCGTGCTCGGGCTCGGCGTAGGCGTGCACCTCGAAGTTCTTGACCGGCAGGCCGTAGTGCTGCCGGAGCCCCTCGTAGAGGGTCTTCGCGTAGCCGCTCCCCGCCGCCACCCGCTCGCCGGCGTACCCGAAGACGGCGAGCCCTTCCTCGTAGGAGCGGCGGATGTAGTAGAGCATCGTGAAGGTCATCGCGATCGTCTCGGGGAGCGGCCGGTAGGCGCGGATGTCGTCGTCGGTGAGCCCGAGCTGGTGGCAGAAGGCGACCTTCATCTGCACGTGGTTCGGGTCGCGCAGGTAGCCGGCCTCGTCGGCCAGGTTCTGTGCCCAGTGGTGGTAGTGCTGCGAGGCCTCCATGGTGAAGGCGTACGCGTCGGGGGCGTTCGCCACCAGGAGGGCGAACTCGGGCGTCATCCACTTGCCGAGGTAGTAGAACTCGAGCGCGAGGCGCTGCACCACCTCGCGCGAGGCGGCGCCGCGGCCGATGGCCGGGATGACCTTGTCCTGCTTGAAGTAGTCGTGCGCGGCGATCAGGCGGTCGAGCTCGGCGAGGTACTCGTCGACCGGCAGCGGGGGTGCGGCGTCGCGCTCGTGGACGACGTTCTTGAACGTGCCGCGCTTGGCATCGGACATGGCGACGACCCCCTCCGCGGGAGAGAGGACCCTAGCGCAGGGTCCGCCGGGCCGGCAAGGTCGGGACCGCCGCCTTTTTGGGACCTCCCCCCTTGTCGTCCTCCCCGAGCAAGCGCTAGCATGTGCGCGTCATCAAGTGAGGAGGGTTGCGGTGATGGAGTTCCACTGCTCGACGCACCAGCCCCCGAAGCCCCTCGATCCGGCCGTCGATCCCGCCTATCAGGACGGCCTCCCGCCGCGGCCGCGGCACGCGAATCACGCCGGCGAGATCACCATCGACTGGCCGGTCGTGCACATGCCCGCGGTCCTGCAGCGGCAGCACACGATCTCGATCGAGGTGCTGGAGGACGAGCTCGAGCGCGAAGCGGAGCGCGAGGAAGCGACCTAGCTCCGTGCGCCTCCGTGACCGCGTCGCGATCGTCACGGGCGCCGCGCAGGGCATCGGCAGGGCTTACGCACTGCGCTTCGCGCGCGAGGGCGCGCACGTGGTGGTCGCCGACATCCGCGACGAGCAGGCGCGCGCGGTGGCCGCCGAGTGCCAGGCGCTCGGCCCCGCCGCGCTGGGCGCGCGCCTCGACGTCGCCGACGAGGCCAGTACGCGGGCGCTCGCCGAAGCCACGATCGAGCGCTTCGGGCGCATCGACGTCCTCGTCAACAACGCCGCCATCTACTACGACCTCGACCGCACC
The DNA here is from genome assembly GCA_046744245.1 of Thermodesulfobacteriota bacterium. Lineage (GTDB taxonomy): Bacteria > Desulfobacterota > Binatia > DP-6 > DP-6 > DP-6. Next base: position 661 of record JBKPBB010000463.1, on the reverse strand, counting down.
GAGAACACGCTCGCCTACTTCAACCGCGTGCTCTCCGTGAACCTGACCGGCGCCTGGCTCATGAGCCGCGCCGTCGAGCGCTTCATGAAGCGGCAGCGGAAGGGGAAGATCATCCACCAGTCGTCCACCGCCGCCTACCTCGGCAACGTGGGCATGGTCGACACCGAGGACCCCGAGAAGCCCATGCCGCCCTTCCACTACAGCGTCGCCAAGATCGGCGTCGCCGGGCTCACCAAGTACATGGCCGGCGCGCTCGGCCCCTGGGGCATCAACGTGAACGCGATCGCCCCGGGCGTCACCATGACCGAGGCGACGAAGAAGATCGTGCCGGAGGAGATCGCGAGCGCGCTAGTCATGTTCAGCGCGCTCCGCAAGGCGCTCGAGCCCGAGGACCTGGCCGGCACCGCCGTCTTCCTCGCCTCCGACGACTCCGACCTGATGACGGGTCAGGTGCTGGTGGTGGACGGCGGCATGATCATGCTCGGGTAACCGACCCGAGACCTTGTCTCGGGTCGGGGCCGGACCGCGAGAGTTCCGCCCGGTGCAGAAGGCCGAGGGCGTGCCGCGGCCGGCAAAAGCCGGCGCGGCAGACGTTCCGGAGCATGAGCGCGCGCGTGGCAACGCCGTCTAAGCGGCCCACGCCGATCCCCCAGGGCCCTCC
>JBKPBB010000402.1:0-3861 GCA_046744245.1 Thermodesulfobacteriota bacterium | reverse complement strand
GACGGAGAGCGTGGCGGGGGCCGTCGGCTTCGGCGTGGCGGCCGAGCTGGCGCGCGCCGAGCTGGCGGCGAATGCGGCCGCCGCCGCGGGGCTCGTCGAGCGGCTGTGGACGGGGCTGCGTGCTCGCGTGCCGGGCGTGGTGCTGAACGGCCCGGCCGACGGGCCGCGGCTGCCGAACACGCTCAACGTCTCGTTCCCGGGCGCGGCGGGCGAGAGCCTCCTCGTCCTCCTCGACCTGGCGGGCGTGGCCGTCTCGCTCGGCTCGGCGTGCGCCGCCGGGGCGGCCGAGCCCTCGCACGTGCTGCGCGCGATGGGGCGCGACCGGGAGGCGGCGCGGAGCGGGGTGCGCTTCAGCGTGGGGCCGTCCACCACCGCGGCCGACATCGACCGCGTCCTCGAGCTGCTGCCGGCGCTGGTGGCGCAGGCGCGCGGAGAAGCGGCCGCCTAGTCCCATGGGTGGACGGAGCCGAGTCGTCGTCGCCATGAGCGGCGGGGTGGACAGCGCGGTCGCGGCCGCGCGCTGCCGGGCCGCGGGCCACGAGGTGATCGGCATCTCGCTTCGCCTGGCAGCGGGCGGCGGCGGAAGCTGCTGCTCCCTCGACGACTTCCACGACGCCGGCGCGGTCGCCGACCGCCTCGGCTTCCCGCACTACGTCTTCGACCTCGCCGACGAGTTCGAGCGGCGCGTGATCCGTCCCTTCGTCGCCGAGTACGTGGCCGGGCGCACCCCGAACCCCTGCGCGCGCTGCAACCGGCACCTCAAGTTCGGCGTCCTCTGGGAGCGCGCCCGCGCGCTCGGCGCCCGCTGGCTCGCCACCGGCCACTATGCGCGCATCGGCACCGACCCGGCGACGGGTCGCCCGTACCTCCGGACCGCCGCCGATGCCGCCAAGGACCAGACCTACTTCCTCTTCGCGCTCGGCCCCGCCGACCTCGCGCACACGCTCTTCCCGGTCGGCGAGCTGACCAAGGCGGAGGTGCGCGCCGAGGCGGCCGCGCTCGGGCTCGCGGTGGCCGACAAGGCCGAGAGCATGGAGGTCTGCTTCGTGCCGGGGGGCGACACGGCCGGCTTCGTCGAGCGCCACGCGCCGGCGGAGGCGCTCCGCCCCGGCCCCATCGTGGACGAGGCGGGGCGCGAGCTCGGGCGGCACGCGGGCGTGCACCGCTTCACCATAGGCCAGCGCCGCGGACTCGGGCTCACGTCCGGCAGTGGTACCCGTCGTTACGTCCGGGCGCTCGATGCGGGCACGGCGACCGTCACGGTGAGCGACGCGGCGGGGCTCGGCGCCCGCGGGCTGGTGGCGCGCGAGGTGTCGTGGGCGGGCGGGGCGGCGCCGGCCCGGGACACGCCGCTCTCCGTCCGCATCCGCCACCGCCACCCCCCGGTCCGGGCGCGGCTCGCGCGCGCGGACGGGGCGGACACGATGGTCCTCTTCGAGGGCGACGGACCGGCCGTCACACCCGGGCAGGCGGCCGTCTTCTACCGCGGCGACGCCGTCCTCGGCGGCGGCTGGATCGCGGAGGCGCTCGCGGAGCGACCGGATCGATGACGCGGGTCCACATCGCCACCCTCGGCTGCAAGGTGAATGCCTACGACTCGGCGACCATGGCCGACCGCCTGCGCGCCGCGGGCTGCGAGATGGTCGCGGCCGGTGCGCCCGCCGACGTCGTGATCGTCAACTCCTGCACCGTGACCGACGCCGCCGACGCCGAGAGCCGCCGCCTGGCACGACGCGCCCGGCGCGAGCACCCCGCCGCGCGCGTCATCCTGACCGGCTGCTACGCGCAGACGAGGCCCGCCGAGGCGGCGGGGGAGCCGGCGGTCGACCACGTGATCGGTTTGAACCGCCTCGATGCGCTGGTGGCCGCCGTCACCGCGCCGCGCCCGCTTCCCGAGCGCGTGCTGGTCGGCAACGCGCGCCGGGAACGCGCCGTCTCTACCTTCGGCGCGCGCACCTTCGCGGGGCAGACGCGCGCCTTTCTCAAGGTGCAGGAGGGCTGCGACCTCTTTTGCACCTTCTGCATCATTCCGATGGCGCGCGGCGCCAGCCGGAGCCTCCCGCCGCGCGACGTGCTGGCCGAGGTGGCGGCGCTCGCCCGGGCGGGCTTCGAGGAGGTCGTGCTCACCGGCGTGCACCTGGGCGGCTACGGGCAGGACCTGACCCCGCCGGTCGACCTCGCGTGGCTGGTCGCCGCGCTCGCCGAGCAGGGGCTGGTGCCGCGCCTCCGCCTCTCCTCGATCGACCCGCACGAGGTGACGGAGCCGCTCGTCCGCCTCCTGGCGCGCGCCACGGCCCTCTGCCCGCATCTCCACGTGCCGGTGCAGGCGGGCGACGACACGGTCCTCCGCCGCATGCGGCGGCGCTACGACGCGGCGCTGGCGCGCGAGCGGCTCGCAATGATCCGCGAGCTCCTGCCCGAGGCCGCCATCGGCACGGATCTGATCGCCGGCTTCCCGGGCGAGGACGAGGCCGCCTTCGAGCGCACCCTCGCCTTCGTCGAGGAGAGCCCGTTCAGCTACCTGCACGTCTTCCCGTACTCGCTGCGCAGTGGGACGACCGCGGCCAGGCTCGACGGGCGGAACCCGCCCGCCACCATCGCCGCGCGCGCGCGCCGCCTGCGCGCCACGGGCGAGCGCAAGCGGGCGGCGTTTGCCCGTCGCTTCGACGGCGCGGAGGCGGAGGTGCTGGTCGAGACCACGCGCGACCCCGAGACCGGGGCGCTGCGCGGCTACACGCGCAACTACCTGCGGGCCCGCCTGGAAGGGCCCGACGCGTGGCGCGGCCGGCGCCTGCGCGCGCGCCTCGCCGTCGGCGGCGCGGGCCAGGTGACGGCGGCCGTGGGGGCGGAGCGATGAGCGCGCGCGAGGCCCTCGAGGCCGCCCTCGGCCACCGCTTCGAGCGCCCCGAGCAGCTGGCGGTCGCGCTCACGCACCGCTCCTTCGGCGAGGGCGAGAACAACGAGAAGCTCGAGTTCCTGGGCGACGCCGTGCTCGCGCTCGCCATGGCGGATCTCCTGATGGCGCGCTTCCCGGAGGCGCGCGAGGGCGACCTCTCGAAGATGCGCGCCTCGCTGGTGAACGCCGGGGTGCTGGCGCGCAAGGCGCGCGAGCTGGAGCTCGGGCGGTGGCTCCGCCTCGGCAAGGGCGAGGAGAAGAGCGGCGGGCGCGACAAGCCCTCGCTCCTGGCGGCGGTCTACGAGGCGCTCCTCGGCGCCATCTATCTGGACGCCGGCTACGAACGGGCGCGCGCCGTGGTCGAGGCGCACTTCACCGCCGACGTCCTCGAGCACCTGAGCGTCGGGCTCCGCGACTACAAGACCGAGCTCCAGGAGCTGACCCAGCGGCTCTTCCGCGAGATCCCGGCCTACACGCTGGTCGAGGAGAGCGGGCCCGACCACGAGAAGCGCTTCGTCTCCGAGATCGCGGTCGCGGGGCGGTGGTTCGGCCGCGGCGTCGGCCGGAGCAAGAAGACCGCGGAGCAGGCCGCCGCCATGCAGGCGCTGGCCACGCTCGCGCGCCAGCACCCGGAGGACGTCCGATGAGGATTGGGCTCGCCACCGCGGCACTCCTCGCCCTCGCGACGGCGGCCGCCGCCGAGCCGCTGCGCCAGCTTCGAGGGACGGTGCCGCGCGCGCTCGCCGCCATGACGCCCGCGGGCCGCGCGCCGGCCGACCTGCGCCTCGGGCACGTGACCGTGCTCCTCGGGCTCCGGCGCCGCCGCGCCCTCGACGCGCTCGTCGCCGCCCAGCAGGACCGCCGCTCGCCGCTCTTCCACCGCTGGCTCGACGCGGCCGAGATCGCCGACCGCTTCGGCCCGCGGCGCGACGAGTACGAGCGCGTCCGGCGCTGGTTCGTGGCGC
>JBKPBB010000268.1:0-21992 GCA_046744245.1 Thermodesulfobacteriota bacterium | reverse complement strand
TAGTAGAGCATCGCGAACACCGAGCCGATGGTCTCGGGCATCGGCACGTACGCTTTCACCTCGTCGTCGGCGATGCCGAGCGCGCGGGTGTACTCGACCTTCATGAGCACGTGGTTCGGGTCGCGCAGGTAGCCGCACTCGTCGGCGAAGTTCTGGGTCCAGTGCGCGTAGTGCTCGGAGTCGTCGAGCGTGAAGGCGTCGGTGTCGGGCGCGTTCGCGATCAGGAGCGGGAACTCGGGCGTCATCCAGAGGCCCAGGTAGTAGAGCTCCTTCGCGTAGCGCTTGACGACCTCGAAGCTCGCCTGCCCGCTGCCGATCGCGGGGATCACCTTGCTCTGCGAGTACGGGTTGTGCTCGGCGATGAAGCGGTCGAGGCCGGCCAGGAACTCGCCCACGGGGAGCACGCGCTCCTCGCGGCCGCGCTTGATGACGTCCCTGAAGGCGCCCGGCGTGCTCATCAGTATTCCTCGCTCGCGCTCGTGCGGTCTCCGTCGATTGAACGGCCGCGGCGAATGTAGGAGCATCGCGCCGTGGGTGTCAACGGCCCGCTCCCGCTCGACGGCGTCCGCATCCTCGCCTTCACGCAGCTCGGGGCGGGGCCGTACGGCCTCATGTTTCTCTCCGACCTGGGCGCCGAGGTCATCAAGGTGGAGGACCCGACCACGGGCGGCGACGAGGCGCGCGCCGTGCCGCCCTTCAACCACCCGGCCGGGCGCGACGGCCTCTACTACCAGTCGCTCAACCGCGGCGCGCGCAGCATCACGCTGAATCTCCGCACGCCCGAGGGCCGCGACCTGCTCCATCGCCTGGTCGCGCGCGTGGACGCCGTCTACAACAACATGCGCGGCGATCTGCCGGGGAAGCTCGGCCTCGACTACGCCGCGCTCTCGGCCGTGAACCCGAAGATCGTCTGCTGTTCGCTCTCCGGCTTCGGCCGCACCGGTCCGCGCGCCGCCGACCCGGGCTACGACTACCTCCTCCAGGCCTACGCGGGCTTCATGAGCGTCACGGGCGAGCCCGACGCACCGCCCACCAAGTGCGGCGTGTCGATCGTCGACTTCTCGGGCGGCATCCTCTCCGCGCTGGCGCTCATGATCGGGCTCCACCGGGCGGACACGGCCGGTGTCGGCTGCGACCTCGACGTCTCGCTCCTCGACGCGGCGATCTCGATGCTGAACTACATGGCCATCTGGACGCTCAACCGCGAGTGGCGCCCGCAGCGCCTCCCGGAGGGCGCGCACCAGAGCCTCGTCCCCAGCCAGAGCTTCCAGACGCGCGACGGCTGGATCGTCATCATGTGCATGAAGGAGAAGTTCTGGGAGCGGCTGGTCGAGCGCATGGGGCTCGCCCGGCTGCGCGAGGACGCTCGCTTCCGTACCTTCGCCGACCGTCTGGCCCACCGCGACGCGCTCCGCCCGATCCTGCGCGCGGAATTCCTGCGCCACACCACGGCCGAGTGGCTCGAGCGCCTGCGCGGCCAGGTGCCGATCGCGCCCGTGTACGCGGTGGAGGAGGCGCTCGCCGACGAGCAGGTGCTGGCGCGCGAGATGGTGATCGCGGTCGACCATCCCCGCTTCGGGCGGCTCAGCGAGGTCGGGTGTCCGATCAAGGTCGCCGGGGTCGCGCCGCGCTACCGGCCGGCCGCGGCGCTCGGGGCGGACACCGCGGCCGTGCTGGCGGAGGTCGGGGTCGGCGCGGGCGAGCTCGCGGGCCTGCGGGCGCGCGGGGTCGTGTAGTGGATCTCGCGTTCAGCGCCGCCGAGGAGGCCTTCCGCGCCGAGCTGCGCGCGTGGCTCGGCGCGAATCGGCCGCCCGCGACGGAGCACGCGTCCCTCGCCGACGAGGTCGCCTTCCTCCGCGCCTGGCAGCGCAGGCTCCACGACGGCCGCTGGGTCGGCATCCACTGGCCGCGCGAGTACGGCGGGCGCGGCGCCTCCGTCGTCGAGCACTACATCTTCCAGGAGGAGATGGCCGCCGCCCGCGCGCCCGAGATCATCAACCGGATCGGCGTCAACCTGGTCGGGCCGACGCTCATCGCGCACGGCACGGAGGAACAGAAGCGGCGCTTCCTCCCGAACATCCTCCCCGCGGACGAGCTCTGGTGCCAGCTCTTCTCCGAGCCCGGCGCGGGCTCCGACCTGACCGCGCTCCGCACCCGCGCCGAGCGCCGCGGCGACGGCTGGGTCGTGACCGGCCAGAAGGTCTGGACGAGCTACGCGCAGTTCGCGCGCTGGGGCATCCTGCTGGCGCGCACGGGCCCCGCCGCGCCCGGGGCCCGGGGGATCAGCTATTTCATCTGCGACCTGCAGGCGCCGGGCGTCACCGTGCGCCCGCTCCGCCAGATGACCGGGAGCGAGGAGTTCAACGAGGTCTTCCTCGAGGACGTGTTCGTCCCGCACGACCATCTCGTCGGCCGCGAGGACGAGGGCTGGGCGATCGCCGCCACGACGCTCGCCCACGAGCGCGGCACCTCGCCGCGCCAGCTCGTCATCCACCGCATGCTGCTCGACGACCTCCTGCGCCTGGCGCGCGAGGGCGCCGACGGCCAGGCGCCGCGCCGCGGGGACCGTGTCCTCCGCCAGCGGCTCGCGCAGCACGCCATCGAGGTCGAGATCACGCGGCTCAACAACTGGCGCACGCTGACGCGCCTTCAGCGCTGCGAGCCGCTCGGCCCCGAGGCGAGCTTCGTGAAGCTCTTCTGGAGCGAGATGAGCCAGCGCATGCACGACACGCGGATGGAGCTGCTGGGCCCGTCAGGGCTCTGCTGGCGGCCCGGGCCGCACGCCGTCGCCGGCGGCCGCCTGGCACGCTCCTACCTCTACTACCGGGCCGCGTCGCTCTTCGCGGGCAGCTCGGAGATCCAGCGCAACATCCTCGCCGAGCGCGTCCTCGGCCTGCCGCGGTCACGCGCGTGAGGAGCGGCCAGCCAGCGTCCCTCACCTTCCTGACGCTCGCGGTCTACGTCGGGGCCCGCCTGCTGATCCGCCGCGCGCCTTGACAGGCCCGGGGTCGCGCGGGATAGCCGGGGGCCTCTTCATGGTGCACCAGTTCATGCACGGGACGAAGACGGCGATGGACGCGCTCGCCGAGCGGAGACGCCTCGGCTCGATGCGCCAGCTGATCGCGGCGCGCGATCGCGGCGTCGCGGCGCGCCGGGCGCGATGAGCGGTCCGCTCGCCGGCATCCGCGTGCTGGATCTGGGCACGCGCATCGGGGCGCCCTTCGCCGCCACGCTGCTCGCCGACCTGGGCGGCGAGGTGATCAAGGTCGAGCTGCCGGGGCAGGGCGATTTCATGCGCTCGATCGGGCCCTTCGTGGGCGACTACTCGCTCTTCTGGGCGGTCGAGGGGCGGGGAAAGAAGTCGATCACCTGCGATCTCCGCCGGCCCGCCGGCCAGGCGCTCCTGAAGCGCCTCGTGCCGCTCGCCGACGTGATGGTGGAGAACTTCCAGCCCGGGACGCTCGAGTCGTGGGGGCTCGGGTACGACGTCCTGTCGGCGCTCAATCCGGGCCTCATCCTGACGCGCGTGTCGGTCTACGGGCAGACGGGGCCGTACCGCGACCGCCCGGGGCTCGACCGGAACGGCATCGCCTTGGGCGGCCTCCTCTACATCACCGGCTACCCCGACCGGCCGCCGGTCCGTCCGGGCGTGATCGTCTCGGACTACCTGACCGGGGTCTTCAACGCCTTCGCGATCGTCTCCGCGCTCTACGAGCGCGACCGGCGCGCGCGCCAGAGCGGGACGCCGCCGCGCGGGCAGTGGGTCGAGCTGTCCCTCTACGAATCGATCCTGCGCATCATGGAGCACACCCTGGCGGCCTACGATCGCCTGGGCATGGTGCGCGAGCGCGAGGGCAACCGGCTCAAGAACTCCGCCCCGCTCGACAACTGGGAGACCCGGGACGGGAAGTACGTGTGCGTCATCGCCGCCGGCGACGCCCTGTTCCGGCGCCTCGCGCGCGCCATGGAGCGTGAGGACCTGCTCGACGATCCGCGCTTCGCGAGCATGGCGAAGCGGGCCGAGCACGGCGACGAGATCAACGCCGTCGTGGCCGCGTGGTGCAAGGCGCGGACGGCGCGCGAGATCCAGGACGTCCTCGAGCGCCACGAGGTGCCGTTCGGCGTCGCCTGCTCGGTGGCCGACATCTTCGCCGACCCGCAGGTCGCGGCGCGCGGGGACATCGTGGCGGTGGACGACCCGGTGATCGGGACGGTGCGCATGCAGGGTGTCTACCCGCGCTTCTCTCGCACCCCGGGCGCGATCCGCGCCGGGGCGCCGCGGCTCGGTGCGCACAACGACGAGGTGTACGGGGGGTTGCTGGGGCTCACCGCGGAGGAGCGCGCACGCCTCGCCCGCGAAGGCGTGATCTGACGCCGAGGTGCGGGCCGGTCCATGAAGCGTCGGCCTCGAGGCGGCGAGCCGGTCCGTATGCCGGCGCTCATGAAATCGTCTCATTCGGTCGATGACGTATGGGCCACCCCCGTGCGACGCCTTCTGCCTCTCGCGATCGTCCTCTACCACGCCTGGACCGAGCTCCGGCTCGGCGCCTGGGTCACCGCCGAGGAGAGCGCGCCATGATTCGCTTCGTCGGGTTGCGCAAGGAATACGGGCCGACGGTCGCCGTCGCCGGCCTCGACTTCACGATCGAGCAGGGACGGGTGTTCGGCTTCATCGGACCCAACGGCGCCGGCAAGACGACGACCATCCGGATGATGATGGGGCTCCTCGCGCCGACCGCCGGCAGCGTGCTGCTCGGCGGGCACGACATCGGCCGCGAGCCGGAGGCCGCCAAGGCGATCACCGGCTACCTGCCGGACCATCCCTTCCTCTACGACAAGCTCACCGGGGGCGAGTTCCTGCGCTTCGTCGGCGGGCTCTACGGCCTCGGCGGCGGCGAGCTCGAGCGCCGGAGCGCCGAGCTGCTCGCAGGGTTCGGCCTCGCCGAGCGCGCCGCGGAGCTCACCGAGACGTACTCGCACGGCATGAAGCAACGCCTCGCCCTCGCGGCGGCGCTCGTGCACCGCCCGCGCATCCTCGTCCTCGACGAGCCGTTGGTCGGGATCGATCCGCAGGGCGTCGTCGCGCTCCGCGGCCGGCTCGCCGAGCTCTCCGCGCACGGCGTGACGATCTTCCTCTCCACGCACAGCCTCAACGTGGCGGAGGCACTGTGCGATCGGATCGGCATCCTCGACCGGGGCCGTCTGGTCGCGCTCGGGAGCCTGGCCGAGCTGCGGACGCGTGCCGCCGCGCAAGTCGACCCGGCTCGTGGCGACGGCTCGCTCGAGTCCGTCTTCCTGGCGATCACGAGTCCCGCGTCGGCGCCGGCCGACGGATCATGACCGGGGCGCCGTCGCTGCTCTGGCTGCTCTCGCCGCGGCTCCTCGCGGCGCGCGGCGCGCTCCGCCGCGGCCGGACGAAGCCGCTCCTGCTGGCCGCGATGGCGGGCGCCTTCTGGGTCGGCTGCTTCCTCTGCTTCGAGCGGACGCTCGCGTATTTCCAGACGATCGCCGCCCTGGGTCCCGTGCTGACGGAGCGCCTCCTCGTCCTCTTGTTCGCGAGCTCCTTCGCGGTCCTCGCGCTGAGCAACGTGGTGACCGCCCTCAGCACGTTCTACGGCGCCCCCGAGGTGAGCGTCCTCCTGGCGGCGCCCCTCGGCGCGCGGCGTGTGCACCAGGTGCGCTTCATCGAGACCCTGGCGGCCTCGAGCTGGATGGTGCTCCTCTTCGGCCTGCCGGCCTTCGTCGCCTACGGCATCGTCCACGGGGCGGGCCCCGTCTTCTACCTCGCCACGGTCGCGACGCTGCTCCCCTTCCTGGTGATCCCGGCCGCGCTCGGCGTGCTCGCGGCGACCGGGATCGTGCTCGTGTTTTCCGCTCAGCGGGCGCGCGAGGTGCTCCTCGTCGTGAGCGTCACGCTTGCGGCCGGGGCCTACCTGGCGATCCGCCTCCTGCGCCCCGAGAGCCTCGCGAGCCCTTCGGGGCTGGCCGGCTTCGCCGCCTTCCTCGGCGACGTCGGGGCGCCGTCGCCCTGGCTGCCGACGACCTGGGCCGCGGAGGTGTTGATCCCGCTCCTCGGCGTGCGCGCCGGCGAGCCGCTCTTCCACCTGGGGCTGCTCGCGAGCACGGCGGCCGCGCTCTACCTGGGAAGCGCGGCCGTCGTCGAACGGGTCTTCCTGCGGGCGTGGTCGCGCGCGCAGGAGGGCCGGACGGGTGATGGGCGGGAGCGGCGGCTGTCGCGCTGGCTCCCGATCCTGACCGCGCCTCTCCCGCGCCCGGCGGGCCTCCTCCTCGCGAAGGACCTCACCGTCTTCCTGCGCGACGCCGGGCAGTGGTCGCAGCTCGTCGTGCTGCTCGCCCTGGTCGTCATCTACGTCTACAACTTCGCCGTGCTCCCGATCGACGACGGGAGTCCGCTCGGGGCCGCCATGCGGGAGTTCGCGGCGCTCCTGAACCTGGGCCTCAGCGCTTTCGTCACGACCGCGGTGGCCGCCCGCTTCGTCTATCCCGCCCCGAGCCTCGAGGGCCGCACGTGGTGGGTGCTCCGCACGGCGCCGATCCCGCTCGGCGCCATCTGGTGGAGCAAGTTCGCGATCGCCTTCGTGCCGCTCGCCGTGCTGGGCGAGACGCTGGTGGCGGCCACGAATCGCGTCCTCGGGGTCGCCCCGGGGCTGACGGCGGTCTTCATGGTGACCCTGCTCCTCGTGATCGCGGCGGTCGTGAGCCTCGGCATCGCGTTCGGCGCCGCCCACCCCCGCTTCGACGCCAAGAACCCGGCGCAGATCGCGACCAGCTTCGGCGCGGTGCTCTACATGATCCTCTGCCTCGGGCTCATCGCGGTGGTGGTCGCGCTCGAGGCCTGGCCGGTGTCGCGGCTCTTCTGGCACCGGATGGCTCGCGGACCGGTCGCGGCCGGCGAGTCGGCGCTCATCGCGACTGCCTTCGGCGCGGTCGCGCTGGTCACCGCGTTCGCGTTCGCGCTCGGCCGCCGGCGCGGCCTCCGCCACCTGGCCGCGCTGCAGGCGTGACCTCACACTAGATGCGGTTTCGCCGCTGCCAGCTCCGCGGTCGGGCGAATGTCTGGGGCGAGCGGAACCTCGTGGCAGCCGTCTGCCACCTGCGCTGGCTCTTCGCGCTTGCGCCGGCGTGAAGGCCGCGAACCGGGCCGGCGGCATACCCCGACCGACCGAGGCGCTACTCGCGCGTACCTCGCATGCCGCGCTGGCTTCGCCAGCCGCGGCACGCCGGTGGCGCGTGGTACTGCCCTTTCACGCTCGCGTCTGGCTCCGACCCGAGACATGAGTCTCGGGTCGCGTTGCTAGGCCCCGAACAGCGCCCCGTACCAGAACTTCGCCGGCCGGTTGTCCACCTGGTCGACGTGCACGTGCTTCACCTCGGTGTACTCGAGGATGCCCTCCAGGCCGAACTCGCGGCCGATGCCGCTCTGCTTGTAGCCGCCGAAGGGGGCGGCGACCGAGAGCAGGTGGTAGTCGTTGATCCACACCGTGCCGGTCCGCATCTGCTTCGCGACCTCGAGCGCCTTCGCCTTGTCGCGCGACCAGACCGCGCCGCCGAGGCCGTAGATCGAGTCGTTGGCCATGCGGATCGCGTCGTCGATGTTCTTGTAGCGGATGACGACCAGCACCGGGCCGAAGATCTCCTCCTGCGCGATCTTCATCGAGTTCTTCACGTCGACGAAGATGGTGGGCTCGACGTAGTAGCCCTTGGCGAGGTGCTCCGGGCGCTTGCCGCCGACGGCGACCTTGGCGCCCTCGTCCACGCCCGCCTTGATGTAGCCGAGCACGGTCTCGCGCTGGCGCGCGGAGATGAGCGGCCCCTGACAGGTGCCGAAGTCCATCGGGTCGCCGATGGTGAGCTGCTTGGTGCGCTCGACCAGGCGCGACACCACCTCGTCGTGCAGCTTCTCGGAGACGAAGAGGCGCGTCCCCGACTCGCAGGCCTGCCCCTGGTGGAAGAAGCAGCCGAAGAGCGAGCCGTCGACCGCCATGTCGAGGTCGGCGTCGTCGAGGATGATGTTGGCCGACTTGCCGCCCAGCTCGAGGGTCACCTTCTTGATGGTGCCCGAGGCGAGCTGCTGCACGCGGCGGCCGACCTCGGTGGAGCCGGTGAGCGCGACCTTGTCGACCAGCGGGCTCGTGCACAGCTCCTCGCCGCACTCCGCACCGCTCCCGTGGACGACGTTGACCACGCCCTTGGGGAGGTCGGTCCGGTCGATGATCCTCGCCAGCTCGAGCGCCGAGCAGGGCGTGTCGGAGGCGGGCTTCAGGACCAGCGTGTTCCCCGTGCACAGCGCCGGGCCGATCTTCCATACCGCCATCATGAGCGGGAAGTTCCACGGGATGATCTGCCCGCACACGCCGATCGGCTCGCGCTGGAGGTAGTTCTTCGACTGGGCCGGGAACTGCGGCACCTGGATCTCCTCGAGCAACGGGACCTTCTCCGCCATCTCGGCGAAGTAGCGCAGCTGCGCCGCGCCCATCATCATGTCGCCCGAGGTCTTGCGGATGGTGCCGCCCGAGTCCTGCGTCTCGACGGCGGCGATCTCCTGGCTGCGCGCCTCGAGCCCGTCGGCGATCTGGTTCAGGATCTTCTTCCGATCCGCCGGGCTCATGCGCGGCCAGGGGCCCTCGTCGAAGGCCCGGCGGGCGGCCGCGATGGCGCGCTGCGTGTCCGTGCGGCTGGCACGCGCGATGCGCGCCCAGGGCTCCTCGGTCGCGGGGTTGATCGAGTCGGCCGTCTTCCCGCCCTCGGCGTCCCTGAACGCGCCGTCGATGTAGAGCTGGTACTCCTGCATGGCTGATCTCCTCATGCGCCCGCGAGGTGGGTGGGGCGCGGCCGCGGCAGTTCACCGCGGAGAGTCGCACCATTGGGACGCGCTTTGCAATCGGGGTCAGGCGCCGGCCACGTCCTCCGCTCGCGATGCCACGCGAGCCGGCTCCCGCGGGGCGGCCGCGCCGAGCGGGACGCATCCCGCGCTGGCGGCGGCGCCGAGCAGCAGGGCGAGCGCGAACGCCTCGAAAGCCGCGGCATAGCTGCCGGTGACATCGAAGATCCGGCCCGCGACGACGGGGCCCGCCGCCCCGCCCAGGATGTTGAACAGCCCGACCAGGCCGGAGAGCGAGCCGAAGCGTCGGAGCCCGAGCGAATCGGCCATCACCAGCGGCACGAGCGTGAGCGGGGCCCCGACCGTGAGCCCGTAGACGACGAGGAAGGCGGCCGCGGCGGCGGCGTTGGCGGCGAAGAGCAGGCTCACCATGCCGCACGCGCAGAGCAGGAAGTTCAGCGCGAGCGCTCGCCGGGCGCCGATCCGATCCGCCAGCAGCCCCATCCCGAGCTTGCCGGCTCCCGCGATCCCGAGCACCAGGCTCATGAAGAGCGCGGCGCGCGCGGCGCCGTAGCCGATGCCGATGAAGTACGGGATGGCGTGCAGGTTCGTGCCGCTCGCCGCGAAGGCAAAGAAGAACTGGGCGAGGCCGATCAGCCAGAACGAGCGGCCGCGCAGCGCGGCGTCCACCTCGAGGCCCGGGAGCGCGCTGGCGGCTTCGGCGACGGTCGAGCCGGTCCCCGCCGGTGGCCGGGTCCGGACGGTCGTCGCGACCAGCGGGATCACGATCACGAAGATCGGCAGCGCGAGCGCCAGGTAGCCGTCGCGCCATCCGCCGTGCGCGATGGCGCGGCTGGCGACGAGGGTCATCACCATGCCGCCGGCCGACGTGCCCCCCATCGCAAGGCCGAGCGCCAGGCCTCGCCTGGCGCCGAACCAGTTGGCGACCACCAGGGAGACGGGGAGCAGCGTCGCGGCGCCGAGACCCAGGCCGATCAGGACATAGGCGACGACCATGGGGACGAACGCGTCGGCGCGGCTCGCGAGGAGGAAGCCGATCCCCGTCGCGGCCGCTCCGGCCACGATCAGGACCCGGGCCTCCAGCCTGTCCAGCAGCCACCCGACGAGCGGCACGACGAGACCCGCCGAGAGCGCGAGGGTGGTCTGGAGCAGCGAGAGCTGCGCGCGGGTCCAGCCGAAGTGATCGAGGAGCGGGGTGAAGAAGACGCCGGCGGTGTTGTAGCCCGAGCCGAAGACGAAGAACAGGGTCGCGAAGAGGCTGCCGACCACGAGCCAGGCCCGGCGCTCGCGGCCGGTCATGCGGGCGCCTCGACCTCGGCCTTCACCATCGGGGGGACGAGAACACGGTTGCCGCCGGGAGGGCAAGGCGGCGGGGACGCCCGCGTCAACCTGAAAGCGTGTGACCGGGAGCCACAACTACCTGGCAGACCCCCGAGTTGCGGTAAGCCAATCACCACCACCGTATCCATGAGAAACCGCTCCCGGTCACACGCGGGTAGCTTGACAAGAAAAAGCTGGGCGTCGTAAGAGGCTCCCGCGCGGCGTGTGGGGGACGGTGGAGGCGGTGGTGACCTGGGTCGATGAGCTGGGCGCGATGCTCTCGGCCTCCCGTGGCGACCTGGGCGTCTTCCTCGGGCTCGCGGCGCTGCGTCACGTCGAAAACGGGCCGCCGGGTCTGGAGTTCGGCGCCCTCTCGGTGAGAGCGCCTTTCTACGCGCTCCAACTGAAGGTTGCCGCGACCTCGGTGCCGCTCGGCGCAGTCGATGCCGTTACTCACCGCTGGTGGAGCCTTCGCTCCGGCAGATGCGGGGTCCGCCGCTCCCCCCACGGAGCGAGAGCGCTGGCTGCAGGGCCCGGGCCTCGGCCCCGGCCGGGCTGGGCGCAGGGCGACCCGGTACGCCTCAAGGCGGGGGCGAACCCCGCCGATAGAGAGGATGGAGAGCGGGTCACCCGCGGGCGCACACGTGCTGATCCTCTCGGATGAAGCTTCGGTCCTGCGGCGCTACGGAGTGGCGCTGGCGGCGACCGCCACGGCCTACGCGGCCTCGCTGCTCCTCTGGCCGCTGATCGACCCGAACGCCTTCGCCCTCTTCTGCGCGGCGGTGATGGTGAGCGCCTGGTACGGCGGGCTGGGGCCGGGTTTGCTGGCCACCGGGCTCGCCGCCAGTGCGTCCGCCCAGCTGCTCGCGTCCTCGGTGCACTCCTTGCACTTCGGGGTGAACGACGCCGTGCGCCTCGGGCTGTTCATGTGGGCGGCGGTCTTGATCAGCGCCCTCAACGCCTGGCGGAAGCGGGCCGAGCAGGAGCGCGAGCGGATGCTCGAGCGCGCCGAGGCCGAGCGCGCCCGCCTGGAGGCCGTGCTCCACCAGCTGCCCGCGGGCGTCGTGATCGCCGACGCCGCCACGGGCAGGATTCTTCACAGCAACCGGCAGGTCGAGGAGATCCTCCGCCGCCCCCTGCCGCCAGCGCTGGAGCGATACGAGGAGTACCGCGGGTTTCACCCCGACGGCCGTCCGTATCGGGCCGAGGAGTGGCCGCTCGCGCGCGCCATCCGCACCGGGGAGGTCGTGGCGGGTGAGGAGATCGACGTCGTGCGGGGCGACGGCGTACGCGTGACCCTGTTCACCAGCGCCGCGCCCATCCGTGACCGCGACGGGCGCATCATCGCGGGCGCGGTCACCTTCTACGACGTCACCGAGCGCGAGCGAATCGAGCTGGAGAGGGGCGAGCTGCTGGCGCGCGAGCAGGCGGCCCGCGCCGCGGCCGAGGCCGCGGAGCGTCGCGCCGCCTTCCTCGCCGAGGCGGGCTCCGTGCTCGCGCGCTCGCTCGACTACCAGACCACGCTCGCGAGCGCGGCGCGCCTGGCGGTGCCGTTCCTCGCCGACTGGTGCACGGTCGACATGCTCGAGCCGGACGGTGAGCTGCGCCGGATCGCCGTGGCGCAGGCCGATCCGCCGAATGCGGAGCTCGCCCGTGTGGTCGCCACCTGCCCGCCGGACCCGCGCGGGACCCACCTCCGGACGAAGGTCGTGCGGGCGGGGCGGTCGCAGCTCTTCCCAGAGGTGACCGACGAGGCGCTGGTCGCCGCCGCGGCCGACTCCGAGCAGCTCGCCGTCTTGCGGCGGCTCGGCTACCGGTCGACCATGATCGTGCCGCTGGTGGCACGCGGGCAGACGCTCGGCGCGATGACGTTCGTCACGGCGGCGTCGGGTCGTCGCTACGATCGCGACGATCTCGCCGTCGCCGAGGAGCTCGCGCGCCGCGCCGCGCTGGCGGTCGACAACTCCCGCCTCTACCGCGAGGCGCGCGAGGCCAACCGCATCAAGGACGAGTTCCTGATGACCCTCTCGCACGAGCTGCGCACACCGCTCAGCGCGGTCGTGGTGTGGGCGCGCCTGCTGGGGACCGGCAAGCTCGACGCGACGAAAATGCCCCGCGCGCTCGAGGCGATCGAGCGCAACGTCGCGTCGCTCACCCGGATGGTCGAGGACCTGACGGACGTCTCGCGCTTCGCCGCCGGCAAGCTTCGCCTGAAGGCTGGGCCGGTGGATCTGCGGGAGGTGATCGCCGCCGCGATCGTGGCGGTCCGTCCGGCGGCGCAGGCGAAGGGCATCCGGCTCGAGTCGATCCACCGCGCGGCACGCCGGGTGTGGGGCGACGGTGGCCGCTTGCAGCAGGTGGTCTGGAACCTGCTCTCGAACGCCATCAAGTTCACGCCCGAGGGCGGCGGCGTCGAAATCCGGGTCGGGCTGGCGGACGGGCGGGCCGAGATCGTCGTGAGCGACACGGGCAGGGGCATTCGCCCCGACTTCCTCCCCTTCGTCTTCGAGCGCTTCCGACAGGCCGACAGCGCCACCACGCGCACGCACGGCGGCCTCGGGATCGGACTTGCCATCGTGCGTCAGCTGGTCGAGCTGCACGGCGGAACGGTACGTGCCGAGAGCCCCGGGGAGGGGCAGGGCGCCACCTTCACGGTGAGCCTGCCGATTCCGACCTTCGAGCTCGACGGTGCGGAGGGACACGAGGCGCCGGGCACGGCGGACGGGCCGTCGCTCGAGGGGCTGCGCGTGCTGGTGGTCGACGACGAGGCCGACGCGCGCGAGTCGCTCACGGCCGTCCTCGAGCAGTGCGGGGCGGTCGTGACCGCGGTCGCCTCGGCGCGCGAGGCGCTCGGCGCGCTCGCGCACCAGCGGCCCGACATCCTGGTGAGCGACATCGGCATGCCCGAGGAGGACGGCTACGCGCTCATCGAGAAGGTGCGTGTGCTCGATGCCCGGCACGGGGGACGGATCCCGGCCGTGGCGCTGACGGCGTACGCGGCGCCGGAGGATCGCCGGCGTGCTCTCGACGCCGGCTACGAGCTCCACGTGCCCAAGCCGGTCACGCCCGAGGAGCTGGTCACGGCGGTGGCGAACCTGAGCGGCCGGAGCGCGGCGTGACCGGCGCTCGCGGCAGCGTGCGGTGAGACCCTCCTCCGCGGGCCCCGGGGCCCCTCAGTCCCCTTGCTCCATCATCAGGATCGCGCCCCGCACGAGCTTGTCGCTCCCGGCGAGCGGGACGCACACCACGGCGCACCGGATGGCCTTCCCGCGCCGGTTGCGCCCGTCGAGCACCACCCGCTGCGGGCTGCTCCCGGCCAGGCACTCGCTGAGCGGCGTCTTCAGCTCCTCGACGGGCAGGCCGATCTCGAGATTCAGGAAGGGCTTCCCCCGCACCTCGTCGGCGCGCAGGCCCCAGAGGTCCTCGGCCTGGCGGTTCCAGACCTCGACGGCCAGGTTCGCGTCGAGAACGACGACCCCCGCCTGCATGCTCGCGACGATCGACTCGAGGAAGGTGTTGGCGCGGTTCAGCTCGTCCGTCCGGCCGCGCAGCTGGTCGTTCGTCGTCTGGACCTCCTCGTTGGTCGACTGCAGCTCCGCGTTCATGGTCTCCATCTCCTCGTTGGAGGACTGCAGCTCCTCGTTGGTCGTCTCGAGCTCCTCGACGGTCGATTGCAGCTCCTCGTTGGTGGTCTGGAGCTCCTCGTTGGTCGACTGCAGCTCCTCGTAGGCCGTCTCCAGCTCGGAGTGCGATCGCTCGAGCTCCTCGCGGAGCTGCGCGTAGCGAGTGACGTCCGTGAAGGTGATCGCCACCCCGAGCGGCCGGGCGCCGTCGTCGAGCAGCGGCGTGACCAGCACGTCGTAGTATCGGGTCTGCCCGTCGGGCCCCGACCGCTCGACGTTCGCCACCCCGACCGGCTGGCGCTCCGCGAGCGCCCGCTCGAGGAGCGGGCGCAGCTCGACGGGCCGATAGCACAGCTCCACGTCGCGCAAGGGCCGACCGAGCTCCCTGGCGCTCAGCCCGAAGCGGGCACGCACCTGCTCGTTGGCGAGCACGATCGTGTCGTTCGCGTCCACCACCACCTGCGCCACCGAGATGGCATCGATCGCGAGCGCGCGCAGCCGCACTTCGTGCGACATGCGGGTCCCGGCCTCGTGATCGTCGGCCTGGGCGAGGAACGTCGGGTGATCGGCGAGGGCGCCCTTCGGCGTCCTCACGAAGATGCGGTGCCTCAGGTTGACCGGCGTGAACAGGTTGGCGTGCATGAGGAGCATCTCCGCCCGCCCGAGGAAGAGGAAACCCGTCTCGTTGAGCGCGAAGTTGAATCGGTCGAGGACCTGCCGCTGCGTCTCGAGGTTGAAGTAGATGAGGGTGTTGCGGCACGCGAGCAGGTCGAGACGCGAGATCGGCGCATCCGCGATCAGGTCCAGGCGTCCGAAGATGATCGCCCGGCGCAGCTCGTTGCGGAAGACGTAGCGGGCCGCCGCGCGCTCGTGGTACTTCTCGCGGAGACCGGCGGGGTCGGGCTCGAGATCCTCGAGGCTGTAGCTTCCCTGGCGGGCCTGCGAGAGCGCGTCCTCGTCGACATCGGTGGCGAAGATCTTCACCCGCTGGCAGAACGCCTCGGCGCCGAGCAGCTCCGCGAACACGATCGCGAGGCTGTACGCCTCCTGGCCGCCGGCGCACCCGGCGCTCCAGACGCGGATCGGTCCGGCGGGCTTGGCGGCGAGCAGCTTCGGCAGCATGTCGGCGCGCAGGCATTCCCATGCTGGAGCGTCGCGGAAGAAGCTCGAGACGTTGATCAGCATGGTGTTGAAGAGCGTGGCGAACTCCTCGGGGTGCACCTCGAGGTAGTCGAGATAGTCGCCGAAGCCCTGCAGGTTGAGCGCCTGTACCCGCTTGGTCACACGCCGCGCGAGACTCGGCCGCTTGTAGCCGGTGAAGTCGAATCCGCGGCTCATCCGGAGATACTCGAGGAGCGCCTCGAGCGTCCGGCCGTCTTCCGCTTCCATCACTGGACCTGCCCCTTCATCACCAGCGTCACCAGCGCGGGCGCGATCTCCTCGAGCGGCAGGACGAAGTCGACGTTGCCGCTGTCGATGGCGGCGCCGGGCATGCCGAAGAACTCCGACGTCGTCTTGTCCTGGGCGAGGACGGTGCCGCCCATCTTCTTGATGGCCTTGACCCCCATCGAGCCGTCGCCGCCGCTGCCGGAGAGCACGACCGCGATCGCACGGTCCCTATAGCTGGCCGCCACCGACTCGAACAGGAGGTCGGCGGAGGGGCGCACGAAGTGCACCAGCTCGGACTGCGTGAGGGAGAGGCTACCGTCGCCGTTCAGCAGCAGGTGCCGGTTGGGCGGCGCGATGTACACCCTTCCGCCGGCCAGGCAGTCCCCCTCCTCGGCCTGCTTCACCTCGAGGCGCGTGCGGCGGCTCAGGATGTCGGCCATGAGGCTGCGGTGGCGCGGGTCGAGGTGCTGCACGACGAGGATGCCGGCCGGGAACCCGGCCGGCAGGTCGGCGAGCACGCTGCTGAGTGCGGTGAGTCCCCCGGCCGACGCGGCAAGCGCGACCACGTCGAAAGCGGCGTCCACGACAGGCCTCCCGGCCGGGCCGGCGGAGGGCGGCGAGCCCCCTGTTCCCGGCCGGCGGCCACCCTAGGACGGGTGGCCGTGAGCGTCAACCAAGCTTCGCCACTGACGGCTCCGAGCCGGCCGAGTGCGCGTCATGACTTCAGCCGCCGCCTGGCCGCGTCGAGGTCCAGGACCACCCACAGGACGACGTCGTCGGGAGGGCGTGGGCTCCGTCGCGCCGAGGCGAGGACCTCCCAGTGACGCGCCGCGCGCGGGCTGAGGCCCGCCACGTGGAGCCGGCCGTCGCGCGTGCGGGCCAGCCGGAGCGCACCGATGCTGCGGAGGAAGGCGGGCGGCCGGGTCCTCAGGAAGCGCAGGAAGCGCGCCGCGCCCCGGACCGTCAGCCCGACGCCGACCAGCTCGCTCGCCAGCACGAACTCGATCAGGTTGTCGTCGGAGTAGAGGCGGGGCTTCCCGGCGCCGACGGGGTCCGCGATCTCCGGCCGCACGACGCGCTTCTCTGCCCAGTCGATGACCTGCCGCGGCCGGAGCCCGACCTTCGCGCACACAGCTGCTCGCGAGTACCCACGCGCGGGCATATACGTACCTGCGTACTCCTGCTTCCGGCTGTCCGTCAACGAATCGCTGTCCCGCAATTTTGTTTCGAGTCTCCCCCCTATGCGGGAGTTGTCGTTCGCCGACTTGGGCTATGTCTCGCGGCGAAAGGTCCGTGGGGGGTTCGTAAATGAAGCGGTATGCATCGGGTCGTTCGCGCCGTCCGCGAGGGAGTTCGAGGACGCGCGCGCTCTCCGGACTCCGGCCCGGGCCTCTCTGGAGGACGCTCAGATGACCGCCGCCCGCCTCCCCGACCAGCCGATGACGCCCCTCCTCACACCCGAGATCGTCCTCCAGTCGCAGTTCCTGAACGAGCGCGCATCACCCGTCAGGTTCAGCGGCGAGTACCGGCTCGCGCTGGCGATCCTGCAGGACGCAATCCAGATCTACTGCATGGAGGGATCGGGGCGGCGCAACCTGCAGCTGCGCCGGGAGGCCGCGCGCTGGCTCCACAGCAGCGATCGCTCCTGGTGCTTCTCCTTCGAGCGCATCTGCGAGACGCTGGAGCTCGAGCCCGACTGTGTCCGCCGCGGCTTGCGCGCTCCGGGGATGCGCCGGGCGACGGCGCTCTGGTCGCCGGTGAG
This sequence comes from Thermodesulfobacteriota bacterium, assembly GCA_046744245.1. Lineage (GTDB taxonomy): Bacteria > Desulfobacterota > Binatia > DP-6 > DP-6 > DP-6. The sequence continues at coordinate 5,035 of JBKPBB010000268.1, read as the reverse complement.
CGAGAAGGGGAGCGAGGACCGCCGAGCGGGCGGAGTGTGAAGCACACCGAAGGCACGTCCCCCGACCGCTTCGCCGACCAGCTCGAGGTTCCGCGCGAGCAGACGAGAGAGAAGCTCGCCCGGCGGGCGGACGGGCGAGACACATCGCCTGACGCCGGCCCGACGCTGCCGACCGGCTGGGGAGAGGTGATCCTCCTCGTCGAGGACGACGCGGCCGCACGGGTCGCGAGCGCCGACGCGCTCCGATCGCTCGGCTATCGCGTCCTCGTAGCGGAGTGCGCGGAGCAGGCCTGGGAGCTGTGGGTGCGCCACGGCGACGAGATCGCCCTGGTGCTCACCGACCTGGTGCTGCCGGGCGTGGGCGGTGCGCATCTCTGCTCGGCGCTGGCCAGGCAGGGCCGGGCCCCCGTCATCGCGCTCTCCGGCTATCCGATCGACGCCGAGGACAGCCGGCTGGCCGGGGTCGCGCACCGGCTCCAGAAGCCCGTCGGCATCGAGCGCCTCGCCCAGGTGATCCACCGCACGCTGGCCGCGGCGCGGCGCTGAGCGAAGCTGTCCCTTGCAGCGCTCGGCGCGCGTGCCATCATCGGCCGGTGCGGTGGTGGCAGACGGCGGTCGTCTACCAGATCTATCCGCGCTCCTTCGCCGACGCGACCGGCGACGGCGTGGGCGACCTCGAGGGCATCCGGCGCCGGCTCGACCATCTCGCCTGGCTCGGCGTGGACGCCGTGTGGCTCTCGCCGATCTTCCGCTCCCCCATGAAGGACTTCGGGTACGACGTCGCGGACTACTGCGACGTCGATCCCCTCTTCGGGACCCTCGCCGACTTCGACCGGCTCGTGGCCGAGGCGCATGCCCGCGGCATCCGCGTCCTGCTCGACTGGGTCCCGAACCACACCTCCGACCAGCATCCCTGGTTCCGCGCAGCGCGCGCCTCGCGCGAGAGCCCCCGGCGCGCGTGGTACGTCTGGCGCGACCCGGGCCCCGGCCGGGGCCCGCCGAACAACTGGCTCGCCGCCTTTCCCCGCGGCACGCCGGCGTGGACGTTCGACGCCGCGACGGGGCAGTACTACCTCCATCTCTTCCTTCCCGAGCAGCCCGACCTGGACTGGTCGAACCCCGACGTGCGGCGCGCCATGCACGACGTCCTCCGCTTCTGGCTCGACCGCGGCGTCGACGGCTTCCGGGTCGACGTCGTTCACGGGCTCGGCAAGGATCCGCGGCTGCCCGACCTCGCGCCCGAGCTGGCGGCCGTCCCGCAGTCGGCGCTGAACGACGAGGAGTCGACGCACGAGATCCTCCGCGCCCTCCGCCGTCTCGTCGACGCCTATCCGGGCGATCGCGTGCTGGTGGGCGAGGTGTGGCTGCTCATGGCGCGCACGCACGCCCGGTACTTTGGCCGCGGTGACGAGCTGCATCTCCTCTTCGAGCTGCCCGCGGCCGTCCTCACCGCCTGGGACGCCGGCGCCTGGCGCGAGCGCATCGCGGACGTCGCCGCGCGTCTCGATCCGATCGATGCGTGGCCGACCTGGGTCCTCTCCAACCACGACGTGCCGCGACACCGGACGCGCTTTCGCTCGGAGGCCGCGGCGCGCGCGGCCGCCGTCCTCCTCCTGACGCTCCGCGGGACCCCGTTCCTCTATCAGGGCGAGGAGCTCGGGCTCGAGGACGCCGTCGTCCCGCCCGAGCGCGCCGTCGACCCCGGCGCTCGCGACGGCTGCCGGGCGCCGATCCCATGGGACGCGAGCCCGGCACACGGCTGGCCCGCCCCGCCGTGGCTCCCGTGGCCGCCCGAGCCCGAGCGGCGGAACGTCGAGCGGCTCGGCGCGGACCCGGGCTCGATCCTCCATCTCTACCGCCGGCTGCTCGCGCTCCGCCGCGCCTCGGCCGCGCTTCACGCCGGCAGCTGCCGCCTGCTCGAGGCGCCGGCGGGCGTGCTCGCCTACGAGCGCGCCGCCGGGACGGAGCGGCGGATCGTGCTCGTGAACTTCACCGGCGAGCGGCTCCCGGTCGCCGCGCACGGCCGCGTCGAGATCGCGAGCGACGGCACGGGCGAGGACCGGCCGTACGCGGGCGTGCTCGCGCCCGCGCAGGCCCTCGTCCTGCGGGCGTAGAGGCCTACAGCGGCCCCGAGACCTCGGTCTCGGTCGCGCCGCCGTCGCGGCGCTGGTCGAGCGGCACGTACGGCCGCTCGTCGGAGCCGACGTAGAGCTGCTTCGGGCGCGTGATCTTCTGCTCCTCGTCGAGCAGCATCTCGGCCCACTGCGCCATCCAGCCCGCCGTGCGCGCGATGGCGAACAGGACCGGGAACATCGCGACCGGGAGCCCCATCGCCTCGTAGATGATACCCGAGTAGAAGTCGACGTTGGGGTAGAGCCGGCGCGTCACGAAGTAGTCGTCCTGCAACGCGATGTGCTCGAGCTCCAGCGCGATGTCGATGAGCGGGTTCTTCCCGGTCACCTCGAACACCTCGTAGGCGATCCGCTTGATGATCTTCGCGCGCGGGTCGTAGTTCTTGTAGACGCGGTGGCCGAAGCCGGTCAGGCGCAGCTCGCCGGCCTTGACGCGCTTGATGAGCGCCGGGATGCGGTCGGCGGAGCCGATCTCGTGCAGCATGCGCACGACCTCCTCGTTGGCCGAGCCGTGACGCGGGCCGCCGAGCGCCGCCGCGGCGCCGGCCACCGCCGCGTAGGGGTCGGAGTGGGCGCTGCCGATGGCCCGCATCGTCGTCGAGGAGCAGTTCTGCTCGTGGTCCGCGTGCAGGATGAAGAGCACGTCGAGCGCGCGCTCCAGGACGGGGTCGGGCTTGTACTTGAGCTCGGTCATCTTGAACATCATGGAGAGGAAGTTACCGGTGTAGGAGAGGTCGTTGTCCGGGTAGATGTAGGGGAGGCCGCGGCTGTGGCGGTAAGCGAAGGCTGCGATGGTCGGCATCTTGCCGATCAGCCGCCGCGTCTGCACCCGCCGCGACTCGAGGTCCATGACGTTCTTCGCCTCGGGGTAGAAGGTGGAGAGCGCGCCGACCGTGCCGATCAGGATGCCCATCGGATGGGCGTCGTAGCGGAAGCCCTGGATGAACTGCTTCAGGTTCTCGTGCACCAGGGTGTGCATCTTGATGTTGCGCTGCCACATGCGGAAGTGCGAGGCGGTGGGCAGCTCGCCCTTGACGATCAGGTAGGCGGTCTCGAGGAAGCTGCTCTTCTCGGCCAGCTCCTCGATCGGGTAGCCGCGGTAGCGGAGGATGCCGCGCTCGCCGTCGATGTAGCTGATCTTGCTCTTGCAGGCGGCCGTGTTGAGGAGCGCGGGGTCGTAGCTGACGATCCCGAGCCGCCCGAGCTCGACGGCCCGGATGGCGCCGTGCTCGATCGGCAGCTCGAGCTTCTTTCCGCTCCGGTTGTCGATGACGGTCAGCGTGTCGGCCATGGTCTCACCTCCCGGTTCGTGCGCCCCTCGACGACTAGCTAAGCCCCTTCGGAGGGGCAGGGTCAATCGGCCGGGCCTTCTCTCCGGCGCGGCGTCCGCTACACTCGTGGAGTGGCGAGCAAGGGGCGGCGGTACAGGACCGTCGTCGTCGAGGGGTACGAGGTCCTGATCGGCAAGGGCGACGCCGAGAACGACGAGCTCACCTTCGCGCTGGCGGCGCCCGGGGACTTCTGGCTGCACGTGGCGGGGGGCGTGCCGGGGAGCCATATCGTCGTCCGCAACCCGGAGAAGCTCGATGCCCTCCCGCGCGCGGTCCTCGAGCGCGCCGCCGAGCTGGCCGCCTGGCACTCGAAGGCGCGCGCCGCGCGCCGGGTCGACGTCCACCTCTGCCGCGTGGCGGACGTGACCAAGCCGCGCGGCGCGCCGCCCGGGCAGGTGGAGCTCCGGCGCTGGGAGCGGGTGCGGGTCTGCCGGGACGCCGGCGTCCCGCGCGCGGCGCAGCTCAGCCGTGGAGGGCGGCCCAGAGGCGCATGAAGAGGACCACGCCGCCGAGTGCGCAGAGGACCGTACCCACGATCGTCGCGCCCGAGCCGTCCGTCCGCGGGTAGCGTCCCCGAGGCCGCCGCGCAGGAAGGCCGACCAGCACCAGGGCGAGGACGTAGTAGTCGAGCACGACCAGCGCGCGACGGGCGAAGAACGGCGGATACGGCGTGCCGGAGAGGTCGCGCAGGGGCTCTCCCTGCACGAGCCACCCGACCAGGAAGCTGCCGACGCCCGCGAGGGACCCTACCACGCCCCCGATGAGACCCCACCGGCGCTCTCGCCGCGCGCTCACGCCCGCGAGCCGCTCGAGCGGAAAATCGGCCGCACGACTCGCCTGCTCCATCGCGGCTCCCTCCGTTCGCTGCGCCCCTTCATCCGGAGCCCTCGCTCAGGTCCCCGAGGCGCTTCCCCTTCTGCGCTCGCGCCCGGGCTCTCTCGACGACCTCCGCCGGCACCGGATCCGTCTTCGCCATGCCGAAGCGCAGGAGCGACGGCACGAAGAGGCGGAGGAAACGCGCCACGAGCAGCATCGGGTTCCGCTTGGGGACGGTCATCTCGTAGCGGCGCTTCTCGATCGCCTCGAAGATCGCGTCGGTCACGATCTCGGGCGGGTACTTCTTGCCGTCGTACCAGACCGGCTCGTCCTCCTTGAGCCAGATCTCGGTGTCGATCGGCCCCGGGTTCACGATCGCCACGTGGATGTTCGAGCCGGCGAGGTCGTTCCACAGGCCCTCGCTGAAGGCGTTCATGGCGGCCTTGGAGGCGGCGTACATCGCCTCGCGCGGCGGGGCGACCTTGGCGGCGAAGGAGGAGACGTTGACGATCGTGCCGCGGCCCTGGCGGAGCATGTGGGGGATGGCGGCCATCGTGGTCCACACGCAGGAGAGGAAGTTGATGCGCATGACCGTCTCCGCCTCGTCGGCGGACTTGTGGTAGAACTGCTTGTGCTTGGAGATGGCCGCGTTGTTGACCAGCACGTCCAGGCGGCCATGGCGGGCGACCGTCTCGTCGATCACGCGCTCGGCGAAGGCGCGCTCGCCGAGGTCGCCGGCGAGGTAGTCGGAGGCGG
>JBKPBB010000066.1:0-1490 GCA_046744245.1 Thermodesulfobacteriota bacterium | reverse complement strand
TGTCGAGGCCGAGCACGCGACCGAGGTCTTCACCGGCTTCGGTGAACGGCGCATTCGCGCCGAGGCGGTGGCCGAGCGGGTGGCGAACGAGGTCAAGCGCCATCTCGGCGCGGAGGTGCCGGTAGGCGAGCACCTGGCCGATCAGCTGCTCGTCCCGCTCGCGCTCGCCGGCGGGGGTTCCTTCGTCACCCTCCCCCTCACATCGCACGCCCAGACGAACATCGACATCGTGCGGCGCTTTCTCGACCTGACGTTCGCCGTGCAACCAGTCGGCCACGGCGCGGTGCGGGTCGCGGTGAACGCCTAGCCGACCGCCGTCCGCTTCGTCATGACCGCACGCCGACGCCGCGCCGAAGCCGGTTGCTCCCGGGGTAACGACTGGCCACGAAGGCCCCCGTGTCAGTGCCCGGAGCCGTTCCGGCGTACGCGCGGCAACCACCGGGGAACGCGGCGGCAGTAGGCGGCGTACTCCTCGCCGAACTGCCCGCGGAGCGCCGGCTCCTCGTAGAGCACGACGAAGAGGTGGAAGCCGAGCGCCAGGCAGGCAGCATAGGCCAGGACCGCCTTGCTGCCGAGGAAGAGCCCCTGCCCGACGACCATCGAGACGACGGCGATGTAGCCGGGATTGCGCACGTAGCGGAACCCGCCGCTCACGACCAGCCGCTCGGGCGGCGCGATGGGCGCCGGGGTGCCGTGACCCCTGCGGACGAAACCGACGAGGAAATCCAGAAAGACGGGAAGCGCGAGCAGGAGCAGGACGAGCCCGATCCAGCGCACGGGCGCCCACGCGAAGAGCGGCGGCTGGATCTCCATCCCGAGAGCAGGCGGGGCACCACCACGATCACCGTTCCCGGAACCAGGGCGACGAACACGACCGTGCCGACGGTCGCGGCGAGCAGGGACCGCTCGCCTGGCCTCGTCACGCCGCGAGCCTGAACGCGCGCGCCGCGTTGTCCCACAGGATCTTCCGCTTGCTCGACTCCGGGATCGGCTGCGCGGCGAGCCGCTCGATCCCCCAGGGGAAGGTGCCGTCGGGGTGCGGGTAGTCGGTGTTGAAGACCAGGTTGTCGTCGCCCGCGAGCGCGACCACGGAGGGGAGCGTCATCTCGTCGCCGCGGCAGGCGACGAAGACGTTCCGCCGGAAGTACTCGGTGGGGCGCATCTTCAGGTCCGGATGCTCGGCGTTGCCCGAGAACTCCCAGTGCTGCTCCATGCGCTGGAGGAGGTACGGGACCCAGCCCGCGTCGGCCTCGACGTGCACCACGGTGAGGCGCGGGAAGGCCTCGAATACGCCGTACCAGATCAAGCTCATCATGGCGCCCATCGCCTCGAAGGGATGCGCCAGGATGTGCCCCGTGGTGTGCGTGTCCATGCGGTCGCCGTAGGAGGGGAGGTGGGGCGAGCCCGAGTCGTGGAGGCAGACGGGCTTCCCCAGCCGCTCGATCTCGGCCCAGAGCGGGAAGTGGTCGCGGTGGTAGAGGTTGCGGCCC
>JBKPBB010000332.1:0-4861 GCA_046744245.1 Thermodesulfobacteriota bacterium | reverse complement strand
CATGGAGAAGGTGGTGAACCTCTGCAAGCGGCGGGGGTTCGTCTACCCGGGCAGCGAGATCTACGGCGGCCTCGGCTCGAGCCTCGACTACGGCCCGCTCGGCGTCGAGCTCAAGCGCAACGTGAAGGAGGCCTGGTGGCGAGAGATCGTCACCGGGCGCGACGACGTCGTCGGCCTCGACGCGGCGATCATCATGCACCCGCGGGTGTGGGAGGCCTCCGGCCACCTGGCCGGCTTCACGGACCCGCTCGTCGACTGCAAGGGCTGCAAGCAACGTTTTCGCGCCGACCAGGTCGCGGGCCCGCGCTGTCCCGAGTGCGGCGGCGAGCTCACCGAGGCGCGGCAGTTCAACCTCATGTTCAAGACCTTCGTCGGGCCGGTCGAGGACACCGCGCACGTGGCGTTCCTCCGCCCGGAGACCGCGCAGGGCACCTTCATCAACTTCCGCAACGTGCTCGAGACTTCGCGCTTGAAGCTCCCCTTCGGCATCGCCCAGATCGGGCGCTCGTTCCGCAACGAGATCACCCCGGGCAACTTCCTCTTCCGCACGCGCGAGTTCGAGCAGATGGAGCTCGAGTTCTTCGTCCGTCCCGGCGAGGACGAGCAGTGGTACGACTACTGGCGGCAGGCGCGCTCGGAGTGGTACGCACGCCTCGGCATCAAGCGCGAGCGGCTGCGGCTGCGGCCGCACGGTCGCGACGAGCTCGCGCACTACGCCAAGGCGTGCGTCGACGTCGAGTACGCCTTCCCGTTCGGCTGGTCCGAGCTCGAGGGCATCGCGAACCGCACCGACTTCGATCTGAAGCGGCACAGCGAGTACAGCGGCAAGGACCTCACCTACTTCGACGAGGAGCGGCGCGAGCGCTACTTCCCCTACGTCATCGAGCCGGCGGCGGGCGCCGACCGCTCGACGCTCGCCTTCCTGGTGGACGCCTACGACGAGGACGAGGTCGAGGGCGAGGCGCGCATCGTGCTCCGGCTCCACCCGCGCCTCGCCCCCTACAAGGCGGCCGTGTTTCCCCTCCTCCGAAAGGACGGCCAGCCCGAGCGCGCGCGCCGCATCTACGACGCGCTCCGCGGGCACTTCCCGGTCGACTACGACCAGGCGGGCTCGATCGGGCGGCGCTACCGCCGCCAGGACGAGGTCGGCACGCCCTTCGGCATCACCGTCGACCACGACACCATGAAGGACGGCACGGTCACGCTGCGCGACCGCGATGCGACGACGCAAATCCGCATCGCCGAGGATCGGCTGGTCGAGGAGCTGCGCGCGCGCATCGAGACGCCCGCGACCTAGCGAGGAGGCGGCGAACCGTGGCGAGACCGCAGGCGAAGCTCGTCCGGCCGGCCACCCGGCGCGCGGCGCGCTACATCTACGCGTTCGGCGCGGGCCGCAAGGACGGGCGCGCCGACATGAAGGACCTGCTCGGCGGCAAGGGGGCGAACCTGGCCGAGATGGCGCGCCTCGGCCTCCCCGTTCCGCCCGGCTTCACGATCTCGACCGAGGTCTGCACCTACTACTATGCAAACCGCCGGAGCTATCCGCCCGCGCTCCGCACCCAGGTCACCGAGGCCCTGGCGCGCATCGAGAAGGCGCTCGGCCGGCGCTTCGGCGATCCCGAGGACCCGCTCCTGGTCTCGGTGCGCTCCGGAGCACGCGCCTCGATGCCGGGGATGATGGACACCATCCTGAACCTCGGGCTCAACGACCGCACCGTGCAGGGCCTGATTCGCGCCTCCGGCAGCCCGCGTTTCGCCTACGACTCGTACCGTCGTTTCGTGCAGATGTATGGCGACGTGGTCCTCGGCTTGAAGCCCGAGTCGAAGGACGAGGAGGACCCCTTCGAGGTCGCGCTGCAGAAGAAGAAGCGGGCGCGCGGCGTCGAGCTCGACACCGACCTCGACGCCGATGCGCTGCGCGAGCTGGTGAACGAGTTCAAGGCGCTCATCCGGATGCGCAAGGGCGTCCGCTTCCCCGAGGATCCCCACGCGCAGCTCTGGGGCGCGATCGGCGCCGTCTTCGGCTCGTGGATGAACCAGCGCGCGATCGTCTACCGCAAGCTCAACAACATCCCCGAGTCGTGGGGCACGGCGGTCAATGTTCAGGCGATGGTGTTCGGCAACATGGGCACCGACTCCGGCACCGGAGTCGCCTTCACGCGCGACCCGGCGACGGGCGAGAACACCTTCTATGGCGAGTTCCTCATGAACGCGCAGGGCGAGGACGTGGTCGCGGGCATCCGCACCCCGTTGCCCATCGCCGCGCTCGAGAAGGAGAACCGGTCCGCCTACGCCGAGTTGGTGAGGATCCGCCGCACGCTCGAGCGGCACTACCGCAACATGATGGACATCGAGTTCACCATCCAGCAGCGGAAGCTCTACATGCTGCAGTGCCGGGTGGGTCAGCGGAACGGGCTGGCGGCGGTCCGCATCGCGTGCGACATGGTTGCGGAAAAGCTGATCAATCGGACCGAGGCGATCGCGCGTGTGAAACCGGACGACTTGAATCAGCTCCTGCGCCCGATCTTCGATCCCGCGGAGAAGAGGGAGGCCGTCCGGGAGGGTCGGCTCCTCACCAAGGGGCTCAATGCCGGACCGGGTGCAGCGACCGGTCGCATCGTCTTCAACGCCGACGACGCGGAGACGGCCGCCGCGCGCGGTGAGCCGGTCATCCTGGTTCGCATCGAGACTTCGCCCGAAGACATTCACGGCATGCAGGCCGCTCAGGGAATCCTCACGGCGCGGGGCGGGACCACGAGCCATGCCGCCCTGGTGGGCCGTCAGATGGGCAAGGTCTGCGTGGTGGGGTGTGAGGCACTCCAGGTCGATTACCGGGAGCGTGCGCTTCGTATCGCCAACCGCAAGGGTGTCCTGAAGGAAGGGCACGACATCTCGATAGACGGGTTCACGGGCGAGGTCTTTCTCGGCAAGATCAAGACGATCCCCAGCGAAGTGGTGCAGGTGCTGGTCGCGAAGACCCTCGACCCTCGGGATGCCCCCATCTACCAACGCTACGCGCGCTTCATGGAGTGGGTCGACGGGGCGCGGCGGCTCGGCGTGCGCGCCAACGCGGACCAGCCCGACCAGGGCGCCAACGCGCTCGCCTTCGGGGCCGAGGGCGTGGGCCTCTGCCGCACCGAGCACATGTTCTTCGGCGAGGGCAAGATCGGCCCCATGCGCGAGACCATCCTCGCCGGCACGGCGGAGGAGCGGCGCGCCGCGCTCGCGAAGCTGCTCCCCCTCCAGCGCGCCGACTTCGCGGGCATCTTCCGGGTCATGAACGGCCGCCCGGTGACGATTCGGACGCTGGATCCACCGTTGCACGAGTTTCTGCCGCACGACGAGGCGGGGCAGCGCGAGGTCGCCGCCGCGCTCGGCGTTCCCTTCGAACGCGTGCGCGAGCGCGTCGAAGCGCTGCACGAGTTCAACCCCATGCTCGGCTTCCGCGGCTGCCGTCTCGGCATCATCTATCCCGAGATCACCGAGATGCAGGCGCGGGCGATCTTCGAGGCGGCGGCCGACGTGCGCCAGGCGGGCGTCGCGGTCGCGCCCGAGATCATGATCCCGCTGGTCGGGCACGTGAAGGAGCTGGCCCTCCAGGCCGGGGTCGTGCGCCGCGTCGCGGAGGAGGTGATGCGGGAGAAGGGCACGCGACTCCGCTACCTCATCGGGACCATGATCGAGATCCCCCGCGGCGCGCTCACCGCGGACGAGATCGCGGGCGTGGCCGAGTTCTTCTCCTTCGGCACCAACGACTTGACACAGACGACGCTCGGTGTCTCGCGCGACGACGCCGGCCGCTTTCTCGTCCCCTACGTCGACACGCTCGAGATCTACGGGAAGGACCCGTTCGAGTCGATCGATCGCGACGGCGTGGGCGCGCTCATGCGCATGGCGAGCGAGAGGGGGCGCACGCGGCGCCCGAAGCTCAAGCTCGGCATCTGCGGCGAGCACGGCGGCGATCCGGCGAGCGTCGGCTTCTGCCACGAGATCGGCCTCGACTACGTCTCCTGCTCGCCCTTCCGCGTGCCCATCGCCCGTCTCGCGGCGGCGCGGGCGGCGCTCGGTGCTTGAAAGCACCCGCGGTCTCCCGGCAGGCTAAAGCCGACCCCGACTCCGACCGATGATGAGTCGGGCCAGGTGTGCCGACGGGCCACCCGGGTTCAGGAGGCGTGTCCGTGGCGAGGCAGATGCAGGCGCGATTGTTCGGGGTCCTCGGCGACCCGGTCGACCATTCGCTCTCCCCGGCGATGCACAACGCCGCCTTCGCCGCCGCCGGCCTGCCCCACGTCTACCTGCGCTACCGGGTGCCGGTCGCCCTCCTGCCCGCCGCCGTGCGGGAGGCCAAGGCACTCCGCATGGGCGGGCTGAACCTGACGGTCCCGCTCAAGGAGGCCGTCCTCCCCCTCCTCGACGCCGTCACGCCCGAGGCGGAGCGCATCGGCGCGGTGAACACCATCCTCTTCGCCGCGGGCGGGCGGACGGTGGGCGACAACACGGACGGCCGCGGCTTCCTCGCCGCACTGCGCGGGAGAGTGCGCCTGCGCGGCGCCCGTGCCCTGATCATCGGCGCGGGGGGCTCGGCGCGCGCCGTGGGGGCGGCGCTCTGCCAGATCGGCGCGGCGCGGATCACGATCGCGAACCGCACCCCGGCGCGCGCCGAGCGGCTCGCGGAGCGTCTGGGCCGCCTCGGGGCCGGGGCGACCGCCGCCGTCCCGCTCGCGGCGCTGGAGCAGGGCCAGGTGCTCGAGGACGCGACCCTGGTGGTGAACGCGACGCCGCTCGGTCTCGCCGGCCGCGGCCCGCGCGTGCGCTGGGCTGCCGCGCCGCGCGGCTGCCTGTTCGTCGACCTGGCCTACGC
>JBKPBB010000111.1:0-5556 GCA_046744245.1 Thermodesulfobacteriota bacterium | reverse complement strand
GGGGGCCACGCTGCATCGTGCGTGCCGCAGGAAGAAAGGCCGTGCGCATTGCATGACCTTGGCCGCCAGCCGGCGACTCAATGCTGCAATTCGCAGCCTGGCCGTGCATCTTGCACGACCGCCGGACGGCCCAGCGGGACGGGTGGACGAGGTCGTCGCTCACCGACGCCGACTGCCCGGACGGCGAGATGTGCAACGTGACCGGGGGCGCGTACCGGCTACACTACACGATCACCCGCAAGCACCGAGTCACGCTGCGGGCTTGGTGTCGCGCGCGCTCGGGCGCCCGAGCATGCGCGCCGTCCAGGCGGCGACTGCGGGCGGCGGCGTCACCTCCATCAGCGAGAAGAACTCGACGAAGGGCGCGTAGCACGCCTCGACCAGCGAGTAGCGCTCGCCCACCATCCACTCCCTGCCCGCGAGCTGCTGCTCCACGATCCCGAGGTGCTTCTCGATCTCCTTCTTCGCCTGCGCCATGGCGGCCTCGTCCCAGCGCTCCCTGGGCAGGAAGCGCTTCGGGAAGATGATGATACCGGTCTGGCGCGCGAGCTGGATGTCGCAGAGCTTCATGTGCATGGCGACCAGCGCGCGGCCGCGCGCGTCGGCGGGCACGAGCGGCGGCGCCGGGCGCGTCGCCTCCAGGTACTCCAGGATGGCCGTCGACTCGTAGAGGACGAAGCCGTCGTCCTCGAGCGTCGGCACGCGGCCGTAGGGGTTGAGGCGCAGGTAGTCCGGGGCGCGGTGCGCGCCCTTCGCCATGTCGAGCTCGACGAGCTGGATGGCGATGCCCTTCTCCAGGCACGCGATGCGCACGCGGCGCGAGTAGGTCGAGAGCGGATGGTAGTGGAGCTTCAGCATGTGAGGATCACCTTTCCGACGTTCTGCCGCTCCTGGATGAAGCGGTGGGCGGCCGCGGCCTCCACGAGCGGGAACGTCTTCCCGACCACCGGCTTGATGCGCCCCGCCTCGTAGTCGGCGAGGAGCGCGAGCATCTCGCCGCGCAGCAGCTCGATCCGGTCCCAGAGGTGGCCGAGGTTCACGCCGATCACGGCCTTGTTGTCGTTCATGAGGCGGATCGGGTGGAACCAGGGGAGCGTGGCGATGCGCTTCAGGGCCGCGAGCCGGCTCGGCCCCATGCCCGTGGCCGTGCCCGAGAGGCCGAAGCACACGAGCCGGCCGAGCGGTGCGAGGCAGCGGTAGCTCTTGCGGAAGGCGCCGGTCGCATCGAGCACGATGTCGACGCCGCGGCCGCCGGTCACCCGCCGCACTTCGGCCTCGAAGTCCTGGGTGCGGTAGTCGATCGCGTGCGCGACGCCCGCCTGGCGGAGCTGCGCGTGCTTCGCCGCCGAGGCGGTGCCGATCACCTCTGCGCCCGCGATCTTGCAGAGCTGGATCGCCGCCATGCCGACGCCGCCCGCCGCGGCGTGCACGAGCACGCGCTCGCCGCGCTTCACGTTGCCGAAGTGGCGCAGCATGAGGACGGCGGTCAAGTAGTTGACTGGAATCGCGGCGCCCTCCTCGAAGCTCATCTTGGCCGGCATCGGGAAGAGCTGCGCGGCGGGCACCGCGACCGCCTCGGCGTAGCCGCCAAAGCGCGTGAGCGCGATGACGCCCTGCCCGGTCGCGAGGGCGCCGTCGGCGCCGGGGCCGAGGCGCTCGACCGTGCCTGCGACCTCGTAGCCGACCACGCACGGGCGGGGCGGCGCGTCGGGGTAGAGGCCGAGGCGCGCCATCACGTCGGCGAAGTTGACGCCGGCGGCGCGCACGCGCACGAGCGCCTGGCCGGGCCCGGGGGTCGGCTCCGGGCCGTCGCGGACCTCGAGCGCCTCGGGCGGCCCGGTGCGCGTGATCCAGACCGAGCGCATGCGGGCCGGGACCTAGCGCGGGCCGCGCCCGGGCGTCAAACCCTCGCCGATCCGAGCCGTCAGCCGAGCTAGTGCGGCTTCTTGTACGGCTGGGCGTGCACCTCGATCACCGTATCGTAACAGGTCGCATCGCTCACCGAGATGCGAACGTCGATGGCCGGGAAGTTCCCGCCCACGGGGACGAGACCGCTCTCGAGGTGCAGCGGCTCCTCGTCGCCCACCCGGAGCAGCAGGCTCAGCTCCTGCTGCGCGGCGGACTGCCCGACGATCTTGTACGTCCCGACGCCGCTCACCGGGACGGTGCCCGACGAGTCGGACACCTGCCAGCTCACGTCGACCACCGCGAACGCGCTCGGTCGCGGCGTCGTCTCGAGCGGCACCAGGGCGAAGGTCCCGGCGATCGGCTCGAGCTGGCCGATGGCGCAGTCGCAGGCCCCGAAGCAGCCGCGCTGGAACGTGCTGTCGGGGCGCAGGGTGTAGGAGCGGATCTGGTCGCGGGGCACCGGCGAGGCGCTCAGCTGGAACACGGTGTCGAAGCAGGTCTGGCCGTTCATCGAGATCGTCACCTTGATGTTCGGAAACGCCGGACCGGTCACCAGGCCGCTGTCGAAATGCTCCGCCTTCTCGCCGCCGACCTGGAGGTCGAGCGAGAGCTGCTGCTGGAGCGCGAACTCGCCGCCGATCCTGTAGGTGCCGCTGCCGCAGACGATCGTGTCGGTGCCGTCGATCGGGACGACCCAGTTGACGTCCGTCACGGCGTACGTGTTGAAGAGACCGTCGGAGCCGGTCGGCGTCAGCGCGAACGTCCCCTTGACCGGCGCGTCGATCAGGACCGGGCAGAGGCAGGGGCCGAAGCACCCCTGCTCGTACGTGCTGCCCTGGTTCAGGCGGTAGAGCGTGGGGGTGGGGGTCGGATCACCCGCCGTCCGGGCGCCGGCCGGGCGGGTTGCGGCGACCAGCGCCAGGAGCGCCAGGGCCGCGCACGCGGACGTTCTCATTACCGTGCCTCCCTCGTTGGATCGACCGCTGCGACGATGCCTAACACAACTCGGCGCCGCGAGGTATCCCGGGGTGCGGGAGGACGCGGGTGTCGTCCGAAACGGCCCGCATCGGCGTGCCGAAGTCTCCCGCGCACGACACGCGCTCCGGTTGCGCGCGCGGCGCGGACCGTGCTTCTCTCCGCACATGAATCACGCGCTCATCGTGGAGGCGCTGGCCGCGGCCTACCCGGACCGGGAATGTATCGTCACCCCCACGCGGCGGCTCACCTACGCGCAGATCGCCGATCACATGCGCCGGCTCGCGAGTGTGCTCCACGCGCACGGCCTCGGCTGCCGCCGCGAGCGCGCCGAGCTCGCGAACCACGAGTCGGGGCAGGACCACGTCGGCTTCTACCTGCTCAACTGCCCCGAGTACATCGAGGGCATGCTCGGCTGCTACCGCGCGCGCTCGGCGCCCTTCAACGTGAACTACCGCTACGTGGACGACGAGCTCTGCTACCTGCTCGACGACGCCGACGCCGTGGCGGTCGTGTACCACGCGCGCTACGCGCCGACGCTCGCGCGCATCCGCGGCCGCCTGCCGAAGCTCCGGCTGCTCCTCCAGGTCGACGACGGCTCGGGCGAGCGGCTCCTCCCCGGCGCGCTCGACTACGCGGCCGCGCTTGCCGCCGCCGCGCCCGCGGGGCCGCCGGTCAGGCCCACGCCCGATGACCTCTACATCATCTATACCGGCGGCACGACGGGCGCGCCGAAGGGCGTGCTGTGGCGGCAGGAGGACATCTTCCACGCCGCGATGAGCGGCAGCCCGCCCGGCTTCGAAGGGCCGACGACCATCGAGGCTCTGGTCGCTGAGGCCGAGCCTGGCGTGGTCATGCGCTCGATGCCGGTGCCGCCCTTGATGCACGGGGCCGCGCAGTGGGTCGCCTTCGGCGCCATCCACAAGGGCGGCACGGTCGTCATGCAGGGGAACCCCGAGAAGCTCGACCCCGACGACATCTGGGGCACCGTCGAGCGCGAGCGCGTCAGCACGCTCGCGATCGTCGGCGACGCCTTCGCGCGGCCGCTGCTCGACGGCCTCGACCGGAAGCGGTACGACCTCTCGCGTCTCTTCGTCATCGGCTCGGGGGGCGCCATCCTCTCGCCCCACAACAAGCAGGCGTTCCTGGAGCGCCTCCCGCACGTGACCGTGGTCGATGGCTTCGGCGCCTCGGAGACCGGCGCGCAGGGCTCGCACGCGAGCCGCGGCGGCGACGCGGTCAACACGGGCACGTTCTCGATGGAAGGCGCGGTGGTGCTCAAGCAGGACCTCTCGGGATTCGTCGAGCCGGGCGGGGACGAGATCGGCTGGGTGGCGCGCAAGGGGCACGTCCCGCTCGGCTACTACAAGGACGCGGCCAAGACCGCGCGCACCTTCCCGGTGGTGGGCGGCGTGCGCTACGCGGTCCCTGGCGATCACGCTCGTGTGCTGGCCGATGGCACGATCGTCGTCCTCGGCCGCGGCTCGGTGTCGATCAACACGGGCGGCGAGAAGGTCTACGCCGAGGAGGTGGAGCAGGTCCTGCGCCGCCACCCCGCGGTCTACGACGCGGTCGTGGTCGGCACGCCCGACGACCGCTTCGGCGAGCGCGTCACGGCCGTCGTGCAGCTGCGCTCCGGCGCGCAGCCGAGCGCGGAGGAGCTGGTCGCCTTCGCCGCCCAGCACCTCGCGCGCTACAAGCTCCCCAAGACGACCGTGCTGGTCGACGAGATGGTGCGCAGCCCGAGCGGCAAGCCCGACTACCGCTGGGCGCGCGCGCGGGCGCTGGAGGCGCGGGGGCTGCTGGCGGGGTAGGACGTTCCTCCGCAATGCATTGACCCTCGGCCGCCCGCGGACTAGCCTCCGCGCCATGGCGAGGCCCGCCCCCAGCGAGCTCGACGTGGAGACCGTCCCGGTTCCGGGCAGCGTGCGCTTCCCCGTCGAGCTGACACCGCCCGACGGCTTCGACCCCGCGCGCCTGGAGACCTGGCCGCGGGTCGAGGGCCGGCTCGAGTGGCTGGAGGGGAGGCTCCTCTACATGCCGCCGTGCGGCGCGCTCCAGTATTTCACCGTCAGCGACCTGGTGATCACGCTCGGCAACTGGGTCCGCTCCCATCCGGAGTTCCTGCTCGGCACGAACGAGGCGGGCATGCTGCTCGGCGGCGCCGTGCGGGCGGCCGACGCTGCCATCTGGAGCCGTGGGCACATCGGCGCGTACGGCGCGGGTGTGCTGCGCGTTCCGCCGCTCCTGGCGGCCGAGGTCGCAGGCCGGGACGAGGGGAAGGTGCCGCTGCGTGACAAGGCGCGCTGGTACCTCGACATGGGAGTGGGCGTCGTCTGGCTCCTCTTTCCGAAGGAGCGCGAAGTCGTCGTCGTCACCCGTGCAGGCACCAGCCGGCATCGCGTCGGCGAGTGTCTGCCGGCCGACCCGCGGCTTCCCGACCTGGCGCCCCGCGTCGACGAGCTCTTCGCCCAGCTCTTGGCGGGCTAGCGAGCTTTGCTCTCCCGACGCTACGCCGTCTGCCGCTGCCAGGTCGCCAGGTCGAAGTAGTCGCGCCAGGCGGCGATCTTATCGTCGCGGATCTCGAACACACCGGCGCACGGCAGCTCGACGCGTTTCTCGCCGAAACGGAAGCGATCGACGCGCTCGGTGAAGACGAGGTTGCCGCGCGCC